>NZ_CALWMU010000006.1:0-96659 GCF_944382095.1 Candidatus Acetatifactor stercoripullorum | reverse complement strand
GCAATGATTGATTTTCTGCTTTCAACAGGAATTAGAGTAGGCGAATTGGTAAGGCTGAACATTGATGATATAGATTTCTCTGAGCGGGAATGCGTGGTTTATGGCAAAGGAGACAAAGAGAGGAAAGCATATTTTGATGCTAAGACCAAAATTCATTTGTTGAATTATATTGAATCAAGGACAGATAATAATATAGCGTTATTTGTGTCGTTAAACAAACCACACAGTAGACTTACTGAAAGCGGTGTGGAGTTACGATTACGAGAAATGGGGAAGAAGTTAGGTGTAGAAAAGGTACACCCACATAAGTTCAGAAGGACTATGGCCACCAGAGCAATTGAGAAAGGTATGCCGATTGAACAGGTACAGAAAATTCTGGGACATGAGCAAATAGATACAACGCTCAGATATGCAATGGTTAATCAAAACAATGTGAAGCTATCGCATCGAAAATATATTTCATAGATTGACTTGTAACGCAAAAGACGTTACAATAAAAGAAAGATGGAGGTGTATTCTATGGGAAAAACAGCAACATTAAATATAAGAGTAAATCCAGATGTAAAAGAAAATGCAGAAAGTGTATTGGCACAATTAGGGATACCAATGGCTACTGCTATAGATATGTATTTAAAACAAATATCATTAGTAGGAGGAATTCCCTTTTCTATTGTATTACCAAAAGCAGCTAATTCAGTGAATGCAGATATGATGTCTGCTACACAGATTCATCAAAAGTTAGAAAAAGGATATGCCGATATAGAGAAAGGAAATGTTGAGGATGCAGCTAGTGCGTTTGTGGCATTTAGAGAGAGGCATTAATGAAGCAATATAAGGTAGAGATTACAAAAGAAGCTTTGCAGGATATGGAAGATATATACAATTATATTGCTATAGATTTGCTTGCTCCGGATAATGCAATGGGGCAATATAATCGCATTGCTGATGAAATACTTACATTAGACACTTTCCCGGAACGATTTAGGATTATGGATTCTGAGCCGGAAAAGAGAATGGAGTTGCGTAGAATGCTCGTCGATAATTATTCAGTGTTTTACACAATCCGTGACGAAAGGGTAATTGTAACGGATGTGTTATACACGGCATCTGATATAGAAGCACGTTTGAGAGGCGAGCTATAAAAGCACGCGTTTATTTGAATTTTCACTTTTGCTTATTTCGTAGAGTATGTACTGTTTTTGTACATACTTTATTTTAGTATTGACAAACGCCAAAATATAATGTATGTTATATAACAAGAATTATAAAAGGAGATTATCATGCCACCAAAAGCAAAAATAACAAAAGAAATGATAGTGGACACTGCTTTTGAGATTGTGCGAAAGGAAGGTGCAGACAAAGTGACTGCCCGAAGTATTTCAGAGCAGCTAAACTGTTCCACACAGCCGGTACTGTATTATTTTTCAACTGTGGAAGATATTAAAAAAGCAGTGTATATAAAAGCGGATGAGTATCACTCGGCTTATCTTTTGGATGTTGAGATGACTTGCGAAAATCCTATGCTGGCAATAGGTATAAATTATATTAAATTTGCCATAGAAGAAAGAAACCTCTTCCGTTTTTTATTTCAATCAAATGAGTTTTCGGGAGTTAGTATACTGGAACTATTAGAAACGGAAGAATTGTTCCCCATGCTTGGTATGCTACAGAATGAACTGGACATATCAATGGAGGCTGCAAAGGAGGTTTTTAGTATATTATTCATTTTTTCCCATGGGTACGCAAGTTTATATGCCAATAATACAATGCTCTATAATGAGCAGGATGTAATAAGGGCACTTGATAAAATATTTGAAGGAGCAGTTTGTACTGTGAAAGGAGACTAAGATGAAAAAGATATTTGAAAAGCATGAAACTTTATGTTGTATGTTATTAATCGTTTTGTATGTGGTAGTTAATTCTTATTGTATGCAAAATTTTGGAACGGCAGATTATAGAAGTGCAATTGTAAACACCCTATTTTCTGTGGCATTGTTAGCACTGGTTATCAGCCTGAAACGTGTATCTTATTATGGATTAATCAAGGTGGAAAAGGTAAAGAAATATCTATATTTTTTCCCCTTGCTATTGATTATATCTGTTCAACTGTGGACTGGTATTAATATCAATAACACGCCTAGCGAAATTTTATTTCATATAATATTCATGATTAATGTGGGCTTTTTGGAAGAAATGATTTTTCGTGGATTTCTTTTTAAGATGATGGCAAAAGACAATTTAAAAAGTGCCATTATCGTTAGTGCTATTACTTTTGGAATGGGACATATTGTGAATTTGTTAAATGGGGCAAGTTTAATTTCCACATTAATGCAAATTTGCTACGCAACAGCAATCGGATATATATTGGTTATTATTTTCTATAAGAGCAAATCACTTGTTCCGTGTATTATCACACATGCAGCATTTAATGGTTTGAGCATATTTAGTGAGGGAAACAGATTGTTGTCGTACATAATAACTGTATTTATAATTGTTGTTTCGCTGAGTTATGCTTTTTATATAAATAGAAATATTGAAGAATAGGAATTGCATTTAATTGGAATGCAAGCGAAACTTTCAGTAAGCAGGTGTGTTTAACTGAGAGATGAATTTTAATTTTACGGAGGTGTGCACGCCTGATCTGTGTCTGGCTTGACATAATATCGATATAAATTTTATGACGGGAAATTTGATCAGGCAAAGCGCCGCTTTCCACAAGGAGAGCGGCGCTTTTTGGCTGTTTGGAGAGATGGCGCACATACGAACCCCCGTTTTGGAGAGAATGGCACACATGTGAACTACACAGCCGCCGCCCTTTTTTATATAATCAGACAGTAACATTATTGCAATTCTGCCAAGGCAGTTTTTGCGATGGACTTTCCGGGCAGGGCAGGTTTTTTACGGCGGTTTATCCGGCGGGCTGCGCGGAACAGCCGCTGGAAGCGATCCGGAATTATTGGCGCTGATTCCCGGATTTAGTCAAAACAAAAGGAGGCAAACCAAAATGAAAACAAAAAAGAGCAAACGAAAGCTAAGGCTCGGGGCGTTGCTGCTCAGCCTGTGCCTGATCATGGGGCTTATGCCTGCGACGGTGTTTGCGGCAGACGCAATCACTTTGCCGGTGCGAACCCTTGAGGAAGGGGAGATGGATTATTCTGCGGCGCCGGAACTTACCGCGGCTTTTATACCGGATGTTGCTGTTTCCGTGGGAGAATTTAGCGAGTTTCAGGGACTTGCCATCGATTATGTGAATCCTATGAATCCGGAATGGTACGGTCCGGTCAGCGAGGGCTATGATATACAGGTAGAATACACTGTTGGCATTCCTCTTGAGGGCTACAGCGAGTCAAGTCTCAGCGGAACGCTGACCGTTCCCCTGCCGGAAGGGTATGACGGCTCTTCTGCCCGTATTAAGGGCGGAGCAGCGGCGAGCAGCTATACGGCAGCCACCGTCAGTTTCCCGATAACGCTTGAAGCAGAAATGGATTACGGTACAGCGTCGATGTTTGGATTGCTGATTGAATACAAGGCGGCGCAGGCTGGCAGCGATACTACCCCGACGCCTGATGATAGTGAGACAGAGGGCGATTCCACGGACAGCGGCGACACTACCCCGACGCCTGATGATAGTGAGACAGAGGGCGATTCCACGGACAGCGGCGACACTACTCCGGCGCCTGATGATAATGAGACAGAGGACGGTTCCCCGGACAGCGGGGACGCCACGCCGGCTCCTGACAATCGTGAGGAAACGAACGCTTCTCCCGCAAACCGGGAAGTGGTTCTGGATTGGAACAGTGTACAGAACGAGGTACAGACTAAGGTGGCAGAAGTGGCTGCTAACAGCAGCATTGAAAATGTGAACATGAATTTTGTGAGCAATGTGGACACCCAGGTGCCTGTTCAAGTCCTTAACAGCATTCAGGGCAAGTCAGTGACGCTTGCGTTCCACAGCGGTAATGGCGTGGCATTGAGCGTCAGCGGGGAGAATCTGAAAAATGTGGATCTGTCACAGATCCAGACGCTTGATCTGACAACTGCCAGTGATGTGAATAAGATACCGGATAGCCTGGTAGCGTCCAAAAATGCCGTCGCGAGCCGTCAGGTTTCTGCAAAAGCTGCAGGCGAATACAGTGTAGACGTCAATCTGCATGTGGGAATGGGCAGTGAGAATGCCGGGAAATATGCACATTTGTACCGGTATGATGAAACTGCTAAGGCATTGGAATACTGTGGTTCCTTCCAGATCGTCAAGAATGGTCAGGCAATGTTTGCTCTGGACAGAGGCGGCGAATATCTGGTGACGGTTACAGCAGATATGATCAGCGAGAATGTATGATAGAAAATACGATAAGCAGGAAAAACAGGCTCTGCTTCTAAAGCCTGTTCGATTGCAGATAAGATGGGGCTGTCGCACTAAATAATTAGTGCGGCAGCACTTTTTTTCAGAGAATAAGAGCCAGGTCTGTGCAAGGCCTGGCTCTTGGTGTAAAATTTATTTATGCGACTAAATAAACTATTACAGAAAGATTATACATTATCTTCTCTGTACTATCAAATTAAACTTCCGCTGGATGTGGAAATTTTGATCCCGGCAGATGATCCGGTCCGTCTTCTGAGTGCATTTGTGGAGGGAATGGAACTCAGCGATCTTTATCAGACTTATGGAAGGATAAAGAAAAATCAGGCGACACCGAGACAGCTGTTTAAGATCATGGTCTATGCCAGCATGAACCGGCTCTATTCCAGCCGGGATATCGAAACTGCATGCCGCAGGGATATCAACTTCATGTACCTTTTGGAAGGAAAACCAGCACCTGACCATGCAACCTTTGCACGTTTTATTTCTCTGCATTTTGCGCAATGCTCGAAAAAGACATTGGCCGAGGTTTCGTGATGCCACTTATTTGTGCTTGAAAAGGCAGAACTTACACTGATTGATATGCTGTCTAAAACGAAGAAAGTTATTACAACTCCTCCTCCCGTGCTTTGTAGTGTAGCTTCTTACAAGCAATTTTACAGCAAAAAGTAGAGAGTTGAAATACTTTCATTACTATTTGTGCCGCCAGCCAAAGGCGGCGGAATGGAGATTGATATGAAAGTAGTGCAGTATATCATGGGACACGCCAACATTGGCGTGACGATGGAAGTCTACAACCATATCACAGAGCGGGCAAGGATTGAAAATGAGATTGCCAAAATGGACGCTGTTCAGGTAGTGTAGGAAATCCGCCATGCACCTCACGAACAAGTTCGTTCGGTCACGGCTGTCGCCGTATAGGTTTAATCCCGAAATTGCCCTTTTGTGAGCAAGCTCCCAACGGGCATTCCGGTCTTATCCCTGCATGGCTCGTAGTTTGCATGAAAATGGTGTAAATGTGGTGTAGTAGACCAAAAAACAAGGGAATTACGAAAAGAAAAACCGGCGTGAAGCCCGTAAAATCAAGGGAAATCGGGACTTCACAATTTTTTCACAAAATTATTAGCACTCACCTCTTGACAGTGCTAACAATGAGTGTTATAGTACACTTAGAACAAAGGAAAGGGATAAAAAGAAAAAGTCCCGATCCGATGCAGTAACACGACACCTCGGATTTCTCCGATAGTGCTAAAAGATTTAGTTATGGAAGGAGATATGACTTATGTTGAGACCTAGTATTTTTGGAGAAGATTTATTTGATGAAATGATGAGTTTTCCTTTTGGGGATGAATTTTTTGGGAAGAAGAATCCGTTGTACGGCAAGAATGCAAAGAACATGATGAAGACGGACGTAAAAGAGCTGGATGATGGCTATGAAGTAGACATTGATCTGCCAGGCTTCAAGAAAGAGGAAGTAAGCGTTGAGCTGAAGGATGGTTATCTTACCGTTTCCGCAGCCAAGGGACTTGATAAGGATGAAAAGGATGAAAAGTCCGGAAGGTACATCCGCAGAGAGCGTTATGCGGGCAGCATGAGCAGGAGCTTCTATGTGGGTGAGAACGTGACGCAGGATGAGGTGAAGGCAAAATATGAGAATGGTATTTTGAGGCTGAGTGTTCCCAAGAAGGAAGCAAAGGTCGTTACCCAGAATAATTACATTGCCATTGAATAAAATCTGAATTGTGAAAGAAAATAGAGAGAAGAAAAGGAGAGATGACTTATGTTGATGCCTAGTGTTTTTGGAGAAAATTTATTTGATGATGATTGGTTTAACTTCCCGTTTGAAAGCGAATTTTTCGGCAGGAAAAATCCCCTGTACGGCAAGCGCGCTCAAAACATTATGAAAACGGATATCCGCGAGACGGATGAGGGCTATGAGCTGGATATTGACCTGCCCGGCTTTAAGAAAGAGGAAATCAATGCAAAGCTGGAGAATGGTTATCTGACTGTTACCGCCTCCAAGGGGCTTGACAAGGATAAACAGGATAAAAAGGGTAAATATATCCGTCAGGAGCGTTATGCAGGCAGCATGAGCAGAAGCTTCTACGTGGGCGAGAATCTGCGTCAGGAGGACATCAAAGCGAAATACGAGCACGGCATTTTGAAGCTGTGTCTGCCCAAGGAGCAGCCCAAAGCTGTGGAAGAGAACAAATATATTGCAATCGAAGGCTGAGACTGATACCTTAAAAAGTGATTCCCTTGGGGAGGAGGAGACTTCTCCCCAAGGGAATTTTTGTCTCAGGAATCAGATTTAAAAATGGACTTTGGGAAAGCTTTTTTATATAATAGGCTTAAGATGTGTGTGATCAGAATACGGAGGGATGGCAATGAGAATACTGCTTGCTGAGGATGAGAGAGATTTGAATCGTATCATCAGGCAAAAGCTTACATCGGACGGGTATGGTGTGGACAGCTGCTTTGACGGTCTTGAGGCTTTGGAGCATTTCAGAAGTATAACGTATGATGCAGCTATTTTAGATGTCATGATGCCGAAAATGGATGGCATCACATTGCTTAAGAAAATCAGGCAGGAGGGAAATCAGACGCCGGTGTTAATTTTGACGGCCAGAGATGCGGTATCCGACAAGGTGACCGGCCTGGACAGCGGTGCAAACGATTATCTTGTAAAGCCCTTCTCCTTTGAAGAGCTGGGAGCCAGGCTGCGGGCGATGACCCGCAGCGCCTTCGGAGAGTCGAGCAGTGTGCTGGCTGTGGCGGATTTGACCCTTGACACCGCAACCCATGAGGTAAAACGGGCAGGCAGGGAGATCACTCTTTCGGCTAAGGAATATGCACTGCTGGAATACCTGATGTACAACAAGGGAGTGGTGCTGTCAAGGGAAAAAATTGAGGATCATATTTGGAATTACGACTATGAAGGCGGCACCAATGTGGTGGATGTATATATCAGCTATCTGCGCAAAAAAATTGACAGCGGCCATGAGACAAAGCTGATTCATACTCTGCGGGGCAGAGGCTACGTGCTGAAGGAAGGACTGTAAATGAAAAGACTGTCCATAAGATTAAAAGTGACCATTTGGTTTGCAGCGGCCTTGTTTTTAAATGCCGTTTTGCTGTTCGCAGCCGTTTTGTCTGTGAGTAACTCTGTGATTCAAAAAACCATACGGGACAATCTGGTAGAGACGGTGATGGACAATGTGGACGAGATTGCGTTTTTTCAAGCCGGGGACATGAGCCGGTATGCAAACGACTGGGATCACTATATTGTTTACGGCAGCGGCTTTCTGGAGATTGATGATGATTTCCTTGACGCGGTAAACGGGGTATACACTTCACTGATGAATGTGGACGGCAGCCTGCTGTATGGAGAAAATCCGATTCTTAAGGGAACAACAGAACTGGAGCTTTTGGACGGAGAGATTCAGAGACTGCGGGTGGAGGGAACGCTGTACTATGTTTATGACAGAGAGCTTACAAGACAGGGACTGGAGGGCTTATGGCTTCGCGGAATTGTGTCGGAAACACAGGGAGAAGCACAGCTTTCCTCCATCGCCGGGCTTTCCCTGATTCTGCTTCCCGCTCTTGTAATTCTGGCTATTGTAGGCGGATACATGGTGGCGGGAAGGGCGCTTAAGCCCATTCAGAAGATTTCTGCGGCGGCAGCCCAGATACGCCAGGGAGGCGATCTGAAAAAAAGGATAGAGCTGGGTGAGGGCAAGGATGAGCTTCATGAGCTTGCAGATAATTTCAATCAGATGTTTGAACGGCTGGATGACTCCTTTGAAGCGGAGAGACGTTTTACCTCCGATGCCTCCCATGAGCTGAGGACTCCCATGTCGGTGATTATGGCCCAGTGTGAATATACGCTGGAAAAGCCAAGAAGTGTGGAAGAGTATCAGGAAGCGCTGGAGGTGATACGCAGACAAGGCAGCAGGATGTCTGGGCTGATTCGGGATATGCTGGATTTTACAAGGCTGGAGGGTAAGGCGGAGAGCTTTGGAAGGGAGATTGTGGATTTATCGGAGCTTGCCGCGTCGGTCTGCGAGGATATGGCACTGGTCCAGGAGAAGGGAATCCGGCTGACCAGCAGCATCAAGGAAGGCGTGCTTGTGGAAGGCAACAGAAGCCTGCTTTCCAGACTGCTTGTAAATCTGATTACCAACGCATACCGCTATGGAAGGGAAAATGGAGAAATCCAGGTCGCTTTGGAGGAGGACGAAAAGGAGATACGGCTTCTCGTGGCGGATAATGGAATCGGCATTGCCGACGAGGACCAGGAAAAAATTTTTTCCCGGTTTTATCAGGTGGACGCTTCCAGGACAGGCAGAGGCAGCGGACTTGGGCTTTCCATGGTGCGGCAGATTGCCCAGTTTCACGGCGGGCAAATCACGGTAAAAAGCCGATTAGGAGAGGGAAGCTGCTTTATTTTTTCCATTCCGAAAAAAAATATTTGATTCTAATGTTGTTTTAATATTTGGTTTTTATAATAGGAGTTACAAAAGGAAAGAAGAGGAGATGAGACATTATGAAATTCTTGAAAAAACTTTTTGCAACCCCTGTGAGAGCCATCATTACCTGCTTCTGTATGCTGGCGGTGATCTGCATTGTAGGAATTGCCGCAGCGGTAAGCGTGATTACGAACAGTATTGAAAGGCAGGCTGGACTGGAAGCATCCAGAAGCACTCAGACAGTAGTGGCAGAGCAGAATACGGCGGCAAATCAAAGCCAGCCGGAACAGAGCACCATTACCAGCCAGACTCAGGGCACAGATCAGAGCGCAGCAGACCAGGCTCAGACTGCTGCACAGAGCAGCACTACAAACCAGGCACAGTCCTCGACTCAGAGCAGCACTGCAAATCAGGCACAGCCTTCCACTCAGAGCGCAGCTGCCAACCAGGCGCAGAGCGGCTCTCAGACAGCAGGCATTGGTCTGGAGGCCGCAAAGGAAATCGCCCTGGCGGATGCGGGACTGACTGCTGCTGACGTTACCTTTACCAAGGAAAGGTATGAGAGAGAGGATTTCGTATATGTATATGAGATAGATTTCTATACCTCCACGCAGGAGTATGACTATGAAATCAATGCAGATACAGGCGAAATTTACAGCAGGTCTGTGGAATCCTTCCAGACGGGAGCCCAGGTAAATACGGGCAGTGGGACAAACGCGAATCATTCCTATATTGGTGTGGATGCGGCAAAGTCTGCAGCGTTAAGCCATGCGGGAGTTTCCGCTGACAGCGCAACCTTTTCCAAGGCGAAGCTGGATAATGATGACGGACGCATGGAATATGAAATCGAATTCTATGCAGGTGGAATGGAATATGACTATACCATAGATGCCTTTGACGGCACAATTTTAGAGTATGACAGCGAGCGCTGGGATTGAATTTAGGAAAGGGCATACGATGACAATCTTGGGCTGTTTGGGAATTATATCAGGTATTTTTTTGGGAGACCTTTGGATCAAAAATAAAGTGGAGAAGAGCCTGGCAGAGGGCGAAACCAGAGAATTGTTTGGGGGAAGGCTTCTGCTTCGCAGGCATCATAACAGAGGGGCGGCGTTGAATTTCGGAGAGCGAAAGCGTCCTGTGATCGCTGCCCTTTCTCTTCTGTTAACGGCTTTTGCCCTGGGAGCGCTGCTCCTTAGTCTGGGACAGAAGGGAAACGGGATGCTGAAAGCGGGATTGTCCCTGCTTGTGGGAGGCGCCTTCAGCAACACTTACGACAGACTGAAAAGAAAGTATGTGGTGGATTATATCAGCTTTGGCGTAAAGTGGAAGGGACTTAGAAAAGTGGTGTTTAATGTATCGGATTTCTGCATTATAATAGGCGCGTTGCTGGCGGCTTTTGGGGCCGGGCGGTAACGCGCCTGTTTGAATCGGTTTTTGAACAAACAGCCTTTGGCCAGTCAGCCCTTGAGACAGCCTGCTTTTCAGGCTGTGATCAAAGTGCCTGTTTTCCCCTTTATGGCATCCTTGACACACTTCATGGAAGTGATGAGTACTCTGCCCTTTGGAACCTTTTGCAGATACTCCACAGCGGCTTCAATCTTGGGCAGCATGGTGCCTGCCTCAAACTGCCCTTCCGAGATGTATTGTCTGGCCTGATCAAGATTCATTGCAGAAATGGGTGTCTGATTCTGTGAGCCGAAATCTTTGTATACATGGTCTACAGAAGTCAGAATAATCAATTCGTCACAGGCAAGGTCTGCCGCAAGCTTTCCGGCGATGGCATCCTTTTCGATGACGGCGGAGGCTCCCTTCAGCGCGTTCTTCTGCTCGATAACGGGAATGCCGCCTCCTCCGCAGGCGATTACTACCTGATCAGCCTCGGCCAGGGTGCGGATGGCTTCGATTTCCACGATATCAATGGGCTTGGGAGCCGCTACCACCCGGCGGAAGCCTCTGCCGGGATATTCCTTCACATAATTGCCCTTTTTTAATTCGATCTCCGCATCCTCTTTGGACATATAACGTCCAATCACCTTGGTGGGCTCGTAAAAGGCCTCATCGTAGGGGTCCACGGTGACCTGGGTCAGTATGGTGCTGACCGGTTTGGAAATGCCCCGGCTTAAAAGCTCCGCCCGCAGTGAGTTTTGAATGTCATAGCCCACATAGCCCTGACTCATGGCGGAGCACACGCACATGGGCGCCGGCGTGTAATCAATATACACCCGGCGAAGCTCTGTCATGGCCTTGTGGATCATGCTGACCTGGGGACCGTTGCTGTGGGTGATGGTCAGCTGGTAATCCTCCTCCACCAGATCGGCCAGGGCCCTGGCGGTTATCTTGACGGCGTCCCACTGCTCTGTGGTGGTGTAGCCGAGAGCGTCATGTCCAAGGGAAACAACTACTTTCTTCTTACTCATAGAAATACCTCTCTGTCTCATCTGAAAATCTGTAAATATGAAATAAGTATACCATAATCTGAAAAAAGTGTATAGTGAAAATCAGTCCGCCGCAAGCTGGCGTATTACCTGATCCAGCACCTGAAAATAGGTTTCAAAGGTTTTGCGGCAGCAGCCGGGGTTGTCTATGATGATTCCCTCGCTGCGAAGGCCCGTCAGGGCAAAACCCATAGCCATCCGGTGGTCGTCGTAGGTGTGTATTAGAGCGGGCTTCGGCGTGCCAGGCCATATGGTGATGCTGTCCTGGTCCTCTCTGCAGCGGATGCCCATTCTGCCAAGCTCTGTACAGATAGCCTTCATACGGTCGCACTCCTGGAAACGGATGTGGCCAATGCCTGTGATGGTGGTGGGGCCGTCTGCAAAAGGGGCAATGGCGGCCAGAGTGATAGCCTGATCTGAGCAGGCGGACATATCAGCCTTGATCCCGTGAAAAACTCCCTGATCCGGCGGGACTACTAAAATTCCATCCTCGGTATCTTTTACGCCGCAGCCCATCTGTTCCAGAATCTTTAGGAAAGCTACATCCCCCTGCAGAGAATGAAAATGCACATGGCTTGTGATTACGGGAATCCCAAGAAGAGGCGCTAAAGCATAAAAATAGCAGGCGGCGGACACATCCGGTTCTATCCTGTAGTCAAGAGCCTGATAGCGCTGGCCCTTCTTAGTGAGAAAAAGCCCTGGCTTTGGCTGCAGCACCTGAACGCCGAACTGCTCCATCATTTTGCAGGTCATTTCGATGTAAGCCATGCCGTGGGAGCCTTCCACCTGAATGGAAAAATCCTCAGGGCAGAGGCAGGAGGAAATTAACAGAGCGCTTAAAAATTGGCTGCTGTGGCCGATGTGGATGGAAATGGAATTTTTGCCAAAGCCGTCTCCGCAAAGCGTGAAGGGGAAAAAGCCCCGCTCACCCTGATAGGTGATTTTACATCCCAGCTCCTCCAGGGAGGAAAGGAGGGGAGCCATGGGGCGTCTGCGCATCTGCCCGGAGGCATCCATATGGTAAATCCCCTTGGAAACGCCCAGACAGGCGGTGATAAAACGTGCCGCCGTACCTGCGCTTCCTACATACAGGGAAGCTTCCCCCTTGGGAATTTGGCCGCCCAGACCCGCTACCATGATCTCACAGGCATCCTCCCGGGCCACAGCCTCAAAGCCCAGAGACTGGACGCACTTCAGAAAATGTCTGGAATCGTCGGAAAACAGCGCACCCCGAAGGATGGACTGACCGGAGGCCAGGGTGGCTAAGAGCAGCGCCCGGTTTGTAATGCTTTTGGATCCGGGGACGCTTACTGTAAGGGGACCCCGGAACGAATTGTTCCTGCCCTGAAGTATTTTATACAGGGCAGGAACAGGATAAACGGAAAAATCCATAATAACTCCATTCTATTTTTCTTTTGGCTCACCGATGCTTAAGAGCAGATTTAAGAAAATTCCAAAGATAGCTGCTCCGGCAATACAAGGCACCTGAAGGCCAAAGAAGGGAATGTTGCCGCCGAAGGCATAGTTGCCGCCGATGCCGATCACCATGATGGATGCAATTACGGCAATGTTTTTGGAGGAGAACATGTCCACCTTCTTTTCGATCATGATGGCAATACCCTGGGCCGCAATGGCGCCGAACAGATAGATTTCAAGACCGCCGATGACTGCAAGGGGGATGCCGTAGATGATCTGAATCAAAGGGGTAAAGAAGCTGATCACCATGGCAATCACTGCAGCAACTGCCAAAACAGCGGTGGAAAATACCTTTGTAATGGCCATGGTGCTGATGTTCTCTCCGTAATTTGTGCCTGCGGGACCTCCCACAAAGCCGGAAATCATGTCGCAGATACCGTCACCGATCAGGTTGCGGTCCAAAAGGTCCGCCAGGTTGTATTTCTTATCCTTCCCCTTGCGCTTTGCCACATCGTTCACATAAATGTCCAGCTGGTACATATGGGCAGTGGACTCAGGTATGGTGGCAATGGCGATGGGCATAATGGCCGCGCAGGCCGTCCATGACACCTTGGGAAGAGAAAAGGCGGGCACGGCAAAGATGGAGCCGTCTCCCAGCTTCCAGACAGATGCCTCTAAAGCGGCAGCAGGCATGGCCCGGAATAAGTTTACATCCATAAAAAAGTAGGCTATGGCTGCAAAAACACAGCCGGTCAGGGCTCCCAGAAGAAGGGGAAGCTGGCCCAGAAAGCCCTTTAGATATTTGGAATAGAGAATGGTGGAGATCAGTGTGATCAACGCAACCACCAGCCACCAGCTGCCTTCTGCAGTCACACCCTCTGTGACGGGAACGGCGTCGCTTAAGGCGTTGCCTGCGAGGGTCAGGCCAATGATCATGGCCACGGGACCGGTCACCGAGGCGGGCAGAATGGTTTCCACCGCCTTTCGCCCGCAGAAGCGAACCAGCAGTCCGGCGGCAATGGAAATCAATCCCGAGAGAATAATGCCGAACTGAGCGTATTGAATGGCCTGCGTGGGAAGGATGCCGTCCACCTTGGTAAAGCCTTCAGCCGCACACATGCTGGAAATAGCAGTCAGGTAGGCAAAGCTGGAGCCGTAATAAAGGGGGATTTTGCGTCCTGTTATGAGAATGAAAAACAGGGTGGCAAGTCCGCTGGCAAAAATAGTGGTGGAAACCTGAAAGCCGGTTACCAGAGCCACTGTTACCGTAGCAGGGAACATGACGATCACCTGCTGAAGAGCATAAAGAATCAGCTTCCCGGGGCTGGGACATTCATCCGGCAGATAGCCCACCGCTGTATGATTTTTTTCTTTTTGCATGGAAGATATCTCCTTTTATAAATTTTGCGCGGGCTTACAGAAGCGCCAGCAGGACGAAATTCAGTACAAACAGAGCTGTGCATACCCACAAAAGGGGATGAATCTCCTTTGCTTTTCCCTTGCAGACCTTTACGATGCAGTAGAAAACGAAGCCTGCAGCAATACCATAGGAAATGCTGTAGCACAATGCCATAAAGATACCTGCAAAGAAAGCGGGAATGGCCTCGCCTAAGTCGTTCCAGTTGATTTCCTTGAAGGAGGAAACCATCATAATTCCTACAGCCACCAGGGCGGGAGCGGTTGCTGCAAAGGGAACCGCGCTGACAAAGGTGGCAAGAAATGCGGAGAGAGCAAAGCAGATGGCCACAACCACAGAGGTAAGGCCGGTGCGTCCCCCTGCAGCGATGCCGGAAGCGCTTTCTACAAAGGTAGTGGTGTTTGAAGTGCCGAATAAGGCGCCGATTGAGGTTGCCGTAGCGTCGGCAAACAATGCCTTGTCAAGTCTTGACTTAAAGCCGGCCTTGCTTTCCATCAGCTTCTCATCCTCCTCACTGAAGATGCCGCTGCGGCGTCCGGTTCCGATAAAGGTTCCCAGAGTATCGAAAGTATCGGAAATACTAAAGGAAAAGATGGTGATCAACACTAAGGGAAGCTTGGAGGCGTCCGAAAAGAGGCTTGTAATGCCGCCTTCCTTAAAAATAGCTAAAAAGGTGGTGGGCAGAGCCTGACAGGCCTCGGTAAAGCTGGTGGTGTCCTGGGGAGCGGTCACGCCGAAGGGAATACCTACCAAAGTAGTCACCACGATGGAAATCAGGATGGCTCCCTTTACATTCAGCACCAGAAGAATAATGGTGCAGGCAAGGCCGAACAGAAATACCAGGAAGGAAGGCTGATTTAATGTGGAGAGAGCGGGAACGCCGCCGTCAAAGTTGATGATGCCCACATTCAGCAGTCCTATATATGCCACGAAAATGCCGATGCCGCCGCCGATTGCGTTTTGAAGGCTGCGGGGAATGGACTTTATGATGTATTTGCGCACCTTGGTTACGGTTATAATGATATTAAGGATACCACAGATGAAAACCATGGAAAGAGCCTGCTGCCAGGTGAAACCGAGGCCGAAGCAGACCGTATAAACAAAAAATGCGTTCAGACCCATGCCGGGAGCCTGGGCATAAGGCACGTTGGCAACCAGACCCATCACCAGAGTGCCGATGATAGAGGCAATGATAGTTGCCAGAAAAACAGCGCCCCACTCCATTCCGGACTGCGACAGAATGCTGGGGTTGACGACAATGATGTAGGACATCGCAAAGAAAGTGGTGAGACCGGCCATGATCTCGGTAGAGACGCTGGTGCCGTTCTCTTTGAGCTTGAAGAACTTCTCCATGAGGACCTCCTTATAAGTAAAGTATTATTTTTCCCTAAATAATATCATAAATTTTTATAAAAATCTACAGGTTTGTCATTTTTTAAACAACCTATGGACCCATGATAATTTTCCTTGACAGCATGAAAAAAGCATAGTAACATTCCATTCATAGCATTCATAATAATCATATATAATTACTGGGAAATAACCGGAAAGAAGAAAAAGGTGCTGCGCAGCGTTTACGACGCGGAAAAGAGGAGAGTATGAGCAGAATATTTACAAAGAGCACACAGTTGATTGGAAAGACCCCGCTGCTTAGGGTGGAGAATTATATGAAGGACCAGAATATCACAGGGGTGGATCTTTTGGTGAAGCTGGAGTATCTCAACCCGGCGGGCAGCGTAAAGGACAGGGTTGCCCTGGCCATGGTGGAGGAAGCGGAAAAGAAGGGGATTTTAAAGCCGGGGGCGGTTATCATTGAGCCTACCTCGGGAAACACGGGCATTGGTCTGGCAAGTGTGGCTGCCGCCAAGGGCTACCGGACGATTTTGACTCTGCCGGATACGATGAGCGTGGAGAGAAGAACGCTCCTTGGGGCTTATGGCGCAGAGCTTGTGCTGACGGAAGGCGCCAAGGGAATGAAGGGCGCTATAGAGAAGGCGGAAGAACTTAAGAAAACCATCCCCGGAGCGGTGATCTTAGGACAGTTTGACAATCCTGCCAATCCGGCGGCCCATGCGGCGTACACGGGTCCTGAGATATGGGAGGACACGGATGGAAAGGTAGATATTTTCGTGGCGGGCGTGGGCACCGGCGGAACCATCACGGGCGTGGGAGCTTATCTCAAGGCAAAGAATCCGGGGATCAGGGTGGCAGCAGTGGAGCCTGCGGATTCTCCTGTGCTGTCAGGCGGAAAGCCGGGCCCCCACAAGCTGCAGGGAATCGGAGCGGGATTTGTTCCTTCTATATTAAATACCCGGGTGTATGATGAAATTATCACGGTGACGACGCAGCAGGCCTACGAGGCGGGGCGGCTTTTGGCCCATAGAGAAGGCATTTTAGTGGGGATTACCTCCGGGGCGGCCCTTTACGCTGCGGCTAGTCTGGCTAAGCGTCCGGAAAACGGGGGAAAGACCATTGTGGCTCTTTTGCCTGACTCCGGAGACCGTTATCTGTCCACACCCATGTTTACACCAGAGCAGGCTTATGATAAAATGCAGTAAAATCGTGAAGCTGTAATGGGTGTGCCCTAAAGCCCATAGGAAGGATACAAGCGTATGGAAACCATGATTCGGATTGAAAATGTCACCAAGACCTTTAGCGGGCGGGAGGGTAAGGTAGAAGCATTAAAGGGCATCAGCCTATCCATCAATAAGGGTGAGATTTACGGGATTATCGGCATGAGCGGAGCCGGAAAATCCACATTGGTGCGGTGCCTGAATTTTCTGGAGAAGCCGACCACGGGGACGGTTTTTATAGAGGATCAGGATTTGTCGTCTCTGGGAGAGAGGAGGCTTCGCGAGGTACGCACAGATATTGCCATGATCTTTCAGCATTTTAACCTGCTCATGCAGAGAAATGTGCTGGATAATGTGTGTTTTCCCATGGAGATCAGAGGAGAAAAAAAGGCCCAGGCCAGAAAAAGAGCCATGGAGCTTTTGGAGATTGTGGGTCTTACGCAAAAGGCGGAGAGTTATCCCGCCCAGCTGTCGGGCGGACAAAAGCAGAGGGTGGCTATCGCCAGGGCTTTGGCCAACAATCCCAAGATACTTTTGTGCGACGAGGCTACCAGCGCCCTGGACCCGACGACTACCAAGGCGATTCTTAAGCTTTTGCAGGAGATTAACAAAAAATATGGAATTACCATGGTCGTTATCACCCACGAGATGACGGTGGTGCAGGAAATCTGTACCCATGTGGCTATTATTGACGCAGGAGAGCTGGTGGAGAAGGGAACCGTGGAGGAGGTGTTTTCCAACCCTCAGACAGCGGCGGCCAGAAGGCTTGTGTTTATGGCAGACAAGCCCACGGAAAAAATGAAGGGGAAACGCTGTATCCGTATTGTGTTTGACGGAAAATCCTCCTTTGAGCCTGTGATCGCCAATATGATTCTGGAATGCCGGGCGCCCGTGAATATTCTGATGGCGGACACCAAGGACATCGGGGGCATTGCCTATGGACAGATGGTCCTGCAGCTGCCGGAGGATGATACGGCGGCGGAAAGGATGATACGCTTTTTGCAGGAGAGAAAACTTACGGTAAAGGAGCTGGATTCTTATGTGGAATAATGCAACGGTGATGATGCTGGCGGAGGGAACCCTGGTTACCCTTTATATGACATTGGTGTCTACTCTGTTTGCCTACATTTTGGGGCTGCCTATGGGGATTGCCCTGGTGCTTACCGCCAAGGAGGGGCTCAGGCCCAATCAAATCATATATAAGCTGCTGGATACGGTGGTGAATGTGGTGAGAAGTATCCCATTTTTGATTTTATTGATCCTTGTGATTCCGCTGACCAGGGCTATTGTGGGCCAGAGCTATGGCGCAACGGCAACCATTGTGCCCCTGACCCTTGCGGCGGCTCCTTTTGTAGCCAGGATGGTGGAGTCCTCGCTGCTGGAGGTGGACAAGGGGGTCATTGAAGCGGCTCAGAGTATGGGAGCGGGACTTTGGACCATTGTCTGGAAGGTGATGCTGGGCGAGGCAAGGACTTCCCTGATTGTGGGAGGAACCATTGCCCTGGGAACCATCCTGGGGTATTCGGCCATGGCGGGAGCCGTGGGAGGCGGCGGTCTGGGAGATATTGCCATCCGGTATGGCTACCATCGCTATCAGACGGATATCATGCTGGTGACAGTGGTGCTTTTGGTGCTTCTGGTACAGATCCTGCAGTATGTGGGCACAAAGCTGTCTAAAAAGCTGGATAGACGTTTGAAATAGAAAGAATGAGGAGGCAAATTATGAAAAAGAAGATTTTGGCCCTGGCTGCGGTGGCAGTGCTGGGCACAGGCGTACTTGGAGGCTGCGCGGGAACGGAGACGGACGACAAGACCATCAGGGTGGCGGCGTCGGCAGTTCCTCATGCGGAAATTTTGGAGCAGGCAAAGCCCCTTTTGGAGGAACAGGGCTATACCCTGGAGGTGCAGATTTTTGACGATTATGTGCAGCAGAACAATGTGGTGGATTCCGGAGAATTTGACGCAAACTACTTTCAGCATGTGCTTTATCTGGAAAGCTACAATGAGGAGAGGGGAACGAACCTTGTAAGTGCAGGATATATTCATTATGAGCCCTTTGGTCTGTATCCCGGAACCCAGACGGATACTTCCAATATGGAGGGTGCTACCATTGCGGTGCCAAACGATACGTCAAATGAAGCGCGGGCGCTGCTGCTTTTACAGGAAAACGGCTATATCACCCTGAGAGAGGGCGCGGGACTGAACGCAACGGTAAACGACATTGTGGAGAATCCTTATAATATTGAGATCGTGGAGCTGGAAGCGGCTCAGATTCCCAGAATGCTTTCTGAGGTGTCCTTTGGCATCCTTAATGGCAATTATGCAATGCAGGCGGGCATGACGGTTGCTGAGGATGCGCTTTTGTATGAGAGCAGCCAGTCGGAGACCGTAGCCAATTATGTGAATGTGGTGGCGGTAAAGGAAGGAAATGAGGAGCTGGAAAAGATTAAGGCTCTTGTGGAGGCTCTGCAGTCGGATACCATCAGACAGTATATCCTGGACAACTATAACGGGGCGGTCATTCCCTACACATAAACCGGATAAAAAAGGAATGGTAACATGAAAATATCAACAAAGGGCAGATATGCGGTGCGGGTTATGCTTGACCTGGCGCTGCACGATACGGGAGAATGTATCAAGGTAAGGGAAATTGCAGAGCGTCAGAATATTTCTGAAAAGTATCTGGAACAGATCATTTCTGTGCTGAATCGGGCCGGATGCGTAAAAAGCGTGCGGGGAGCCAGAGGCGGCTATCGCATCGCCAAGAATCCGGAGGAATACACGGTGGGAATGATACTGCGCCTGACGGAAGGCTCCCTTGCCCCTGTAGCCTGCCTGGATGAAAAGGCTGATGAATGCCGGATGTGCGATATCTGCGAGACTCTTGGCGTCTGGAAGGAGCTTTATGCCGCCATCAATCAAGTGGTAGACAATGTGACTATCGCCGATCTGGTAAAGCGGCATAAAGAGAGAAACGGCACGATTACCCGGGGCAAGAATTACTGATATTCTAGGATTCAAACTTTCGGTCATACAACAGTGCCGCAATCAACACAACAAAGCAGGAGCCTGCGTTATGCACCAATGCTCCGGTTGTTGGCGTCAAAACCTCCATCAGGGAAAGTACAATGGCCGCAAAATTGATACACATAGACAAAGTGATACTTGCTTTAATCGTCTTAACTGTAGCATTGGACAGCCGTTTTAAATATGGGATTTTTGAAATATCATCGCTCATCAGGGCAATATCTGCGGCCTCCACTGCGATGTCGCTTCCCATGCTGCCCATTGCTACACTTACATCCGCAGTTTTTAAAGCAGGTGCGTCGTTGACGCCGTCGCCAATCATGCAAACCTTGTGATTTTTATTTTGCAAATCCTCAATGCTTAGCACCTTTTCTTCCGGCAGCAGCTCTGCCCGGACTTGGGAGATGCCAGCCTGGTGGGCAAAGTAATTTGCCGTTTTTTTATTGTCGCCCGTCAGCAGCACCACTTGCGTCTGCATGGCAGCTAAACGGGAAACCATATCCTTTGCTTCAGGGCGCAGCACATCCGAAAGGGCAATCACACCAAGACATTTTTTTTCGTCCGCTACCAGAATAGACGCTTTTCCCTGTGCCCTCAGCCGGTCTAATACAGATTGAATATCCCTGTCAATGGAAATTCTGTTTTCAATCAGGAATTTTTCATTTCCGCAAAGCAATTTGAAGCTTTCAACCTCTGCATAAATACCCTTGCCGGTTGTCATCTTAAAGGAAGCTGATTCTGTAATTTCAGCTTCTTTTGATTTTGCATAAGCCACAATTGCTTTTCCCAGCGGGTGCTCGCTTTTTGCTTCGGCGGATGCTGCCAGAGAAAGCAGCTTGGTTTCGTCGATAGAATCGTCGAATGAAAGAATATCGCTTACATCCATGCGCCCGTAGGTCAGCGTACCGGTTTTGTCAAATGCGATCGTATCTACTTTTCCCATTTTTTCAAGAGCTTCACCGGATTTGATGATTACGCCGTGCTTTGTTGCCTGCCCGATTGCCGCCATAATGGCGGTAGGTGTTGCAAGCACAAGCGCACAAGGGCAGAAAACAACCAGCACTGTCACGGCAGTAACGATATTTCCCGAAAAGATGTAGGCTCCAATAGCAATAGCCAGAGCCACCGGCACCAGCCAGCTTGCTGCTCTGTCTGCCAGACGCTGCATGGGAGCCTGCTTATTCTCCGCATCCTGCACCATGCGGATCAGTTTCTGAAGGGAGCTGTCCTCGCCAACTTTTGTTGCAGAAATATCAATGGAGCCAAAGCGGTTGATGGTGCCGCAGTAGACTTCCTCGCCCACGCCTTTGTCTACAGGCAGGGATTCGCCTGTCATGATGGACTGGTCAACCGATGTTTCGCCACTTATAATTTTGCCGTCTGCCGGTATGGTTTCACCAGGGAGGATACGCAGAATATCTCCCTGTCTGATCTCTTCTGCCGATATCATTTCTTCCTTGCCGTCCTTCAGCCTGCGCCCACTGGAAGGCGTAAGCTGAATCAGCGTTTTTAATCCCTTTTTTGCCCGGTTGGTGGTGGCTTCCTCCAAAAGCGCTCCAATGGCCATAATAAATACGACCTCACCGGCTGCAAACAGGTCGCCGATATAGATTGCTGCAAACATCGCAATACATATCAACAGAGCAGACGAAATTTTTCTGATACCGGGATTATGAATGATTCTCCATATGGCAAGATACAAAAGGGGAATGCCGCTGATAATTATGGTTATCCACGCAGGATCAAATGGAAGAAAGGGCAGATGTATTGCCTCGCCGCCAAATTCCGCTGTCAAGTGAGGAACCAAATCCAAAAGCAGGAATACACCGGCGACAATCGTCATGGGAAGTCCGGCTAAAAAATCAACGAATTTCTTTAACATAGGGATGCCTCCAATCCGTACAGTTTTTATACAGTTTCACTCTTGACGGGCACCTGTATTTACTGTACTATGAATTTCATAGCGTACATATTGTTCTTTTTTTATTGTAGGTAACCAGCCAGTGAAATACAAGAGATAATATCAAGCTTGTATTTCGTATGGAACATTTTCAAAAAAATGTACGGAAGGAGTTATATGGACAGAAGGCAACAGAAAACAAGATCGGCCATCTTTGCAGCATTCGGCGCTCTTTTGGCACAGAAAAGTTATAGTAAAATTACAGTACAGGAAATCATAGATACCGCCAATGTGGGACGGACGACTTTTTATGCTCATTTTGAAGCAAAGGACGATTTACTGAAAGCTCTATGTGAGGAGCTGTTCGGACATATTATCAACAGCGCCATGGATTGTACCCATACTCACGGGCTGTATTCGGAACAAAACGCACCGGAATCCGTATTCTGCCATTTGTTACAGCATTTGCAGGAAAATGAAAACAATATTCTCGGCTTGCTTTCCTGTGAAAGCAGCGAGCTCTTCCTGCGGTATTTTAAAGACAGTTTAAACGATTTGATACGAAACCAATTTGTGAATCAAAACCGAAGAAACAATCAAGATATACCACAGGATTTTCTTATCAACCATATCTCCGGCAGCTTTGTGGAAATGGTTCTATGGTGGCTGAAAGACAAGAAAAAACACACGCCGGAGGAATTAGACAGCTATTTCCGTGCAGTCATTGAGCCCATTTTATGAAAAAAATTCCCATTTACAAATGCGCCTGGGCGGCGTACGTTTTTATTTTTTGGGCGATTTCTTCAATGACCTGCACAAAGCATTCATCGCTCTTGCCTGTCGGATCAGGAAGCCCCCAGTTATCGTCAAATGCTCTGCCAATATAGGGACAGCCCACATCACACCCCATTGAAATGGCAATATCGGGCGTGGGGATTTTATCAATCGTCTTGCTGTATTGGCTTTGTTTCTGTTCCGGCAGAATAGAAATCAAACTTATCTCCCGCCAAATGCTTGCCGAGCGCTTCCGCAATCTGACTGCGGCAGGAGTTGTGCACGCAGATAAAAGCTACCTTTTTCTTATTCATCGTTCAGCTCCCCAGCCGCTTACTTGCCATCCCTATGTCAGGACTGGTATTCAAAAAGGGCGTTTTCAAAGGACAGTGTGTCAATCAACTGCTTTTTGCCTGAAACCCTTCTGTAAATCTGGATGGTTCCGTATCCATCTCCTCCGCCCAACAGTGTGGGAGACGGCTTTGCGCCCTCCGGCGTCTCATAGCGAAGGGGCATCATCCCATCTTTTCTGCAGCAGCCCGAAATGCGGATCACGGCATCCTTGTTTTGGGCATTGATGTGCCAGAGATAGCGCTTGTTGGTCTCCTTCATCTTCCATTTTGAGCGGCAGAAGCTTCCGGGTTTGGCGAAAAGAAATTCAAAGTCCTCTCCCATGTAGGTGAGCTGAATCATCAGCCGCCGCTTTAGGGTAAAACACAAAAAACGAGGGCAGCAGCCATCAATGGCCAGCGCAGAATGCTTCAGCTCTCTGCCGGTGCGCTCACTGGTAAGACGGCAGGAGGAAAGCTGAAACCAGGGGTGATTGTAATTCCGTCCCCAATGCTTATCAGCATATCCACAGCTGCTTTCCGGCTCCACCCGGTAAAGGCTTCCGTCCAAAATCACATGCCCCCGGTAGAAGGTGCGTATGCCTTCTCCATGCCAAAAGCTGTTCAATGCGTGCAAAGCTGTAAAAAAGGCGCTGGAGAGAATGCCGGTGTGGCAGGAAACTGCTTTGTGCACTTCTAAATCCCATTCCATGCTGCCGGCGTCTGTCATAAGGCTGCGGTGCCTGGCCTCCTGCTTTGTGACGTCTACGAAGCCGGAAATATGATTTTCGCTGTAGAAGCAATCTTCAATCTGCATCACAAGAGGCTTTCCCGTAGCCTTCAGGGAGGAGATAGGATAGAAGGCATGGAGCTCCCTGCCGGGAAGCTTTTCTGTGTCCGAAGAAGCCTTGCCTGGGAAAACGCCGGCCTTTATCATCACATAAGAAGGCTTCAGGCCTCTCTTTTTAAAATAAGGATGCTGGCCTAAAATAGGCTGATCGCTTCCAAGCCCCGGATTTATGATAAAATATTCCACAAAAAAGGTGCGGGATTCCCCTGTTTCCTCCTGTGTACCCACAAAGGAATGCCACCACCGCAGGTATCCGCGCCGGGCATAAGAGCCGCCCGGCATATAAGCGTTTCTATCTAAATCCGATTTGTTCATTGGTAAATCAATTCTCCCCGAGCCTTCTGTCATTGGTTGCTTGAAATGGTACAGACCTATATTTCGTAGTCATTGTACCTATTATAATACAAGATATAGTGAATGACAATAGTGTCGGAGAAATCTTAAGAAATAAAACAGCTTATATATTCTCACGAATCCGGATGTCTACCGCTACATAGTTGTACTCCTTTTCCGGACGCTCCCCGGTGGTCAGATAGGCGAATAAAAGCGCGAGGGGCTTGCTGCCCTGGATTTTGGGCTGCTGGCAGATGATGGCCGAAATGGTGCCGTCAGCCACCAGCTCTTTCGTGGTGGGCACCTTGTCAAAGGCCACAATGCAGATATGGTTCTTGCGGTTTAAGGCACATACGCTTCGGCAGCCCCCGTACACGCCTCCTGCTGCAAAAAAAAGCGCGTTGATTTCAGGATGCGCCTGCAAAAGGGCCGTAGTCTTTTCGTAGCTTTCAATCTCATCATCGTGAACCTCTATGATTTCCGTAATGTGTATGTGATCCTGCCAGGGGCGGAGTGTCTCTGTAAACCCGGCAATCCGCTCTGTGTGGCAGAGTATGCCGGAGGAGCCGGTGACAATTCCCACATGCACCTCTCCATGGGTCATAAGCCGAAGAAGCCCGGCGGCGGTTGCGCCGCTTTTGGTGTAATTGCTCCCCACGTAGGCAAGCCGTTTGGAATTTTCGATATCGGTGTTAAAGGTCACCACAGGAATGCCTCTTTCGGAAAGTGCATTGATGCTCTGACGGATGCGTTCGTCGTTGCAGGGAGCCATGGCAATGCCGTTCACCTCCTGCGCCACAAGCTCCTCCATGGCCTGAAGCTGTGCCTCCGGGTTCAAAGGGATCTGGCGGATCAAAACAGTGCAGTTGTAGCCCTCCAGTTCCTGTGCCTTTTCATTGGCCCCCTCCAGCACATCTATAAAAAAGGGATTATCCAGAGAAAAGAGAATCATTCCAAGCTTCAGCTTTTTCTTCTGGGCGGCAAGCACCAGCCCCGCGCGGTTTGGCTTATAATCCAGCGCCTTTGCAATTTCCCTGATCTTTGCGGCGGTGGCGGGATTTACCGCGCCCCGGTTGTTTAAGACCCGGTCAACAGTTCCTCTGGAAACGCCTGCAAGCGCAGCGATCTCTTTGATGGTTGCCATAGGAATCACCTCCTGATTTGCTGTTTCATTAACAAGGTAACATAAATGAAAAAGGAAGTCAACGTGTTCGAGCACAGTTTGGGATTCGTCACTTTCAACAAAAAAGAGACTTTCAAATTTGACATTTTCATGAAAATCATTTCAGCTATTGATTTTTTATTGAGAAACCTTTATGATTAAAGTGGTGTGCACGAGCACGATTAGAGAGGAGCAGATTTATGCTGTATATAGGCGTTGATTTGGGAACATCGGCGGTGAAGCTGCTTTTGATGGACAGCGATGGGAAGATTCAAAATATTGTATCTAAGGAGTATCCTTTGTATTTTCCCAATCCCGGCTGGTCCGAGCAAAGGCCCGAGGATTGGTATGATCAGACCATGGAAGGCATCAAGGAGCTTCTGCAGGAGGCAGACAAAAGCAAGGTGGCCGGTATCAGCTTTGGCGGACAGATGCACGGTCTGGTGATTCTGGACAAGGAGGATCGGGTAATCCGCCCGGCGATTCTGTGGAATGACGGCAGGACCGGGAAGGAGACGGATTATCTCAATGAGGTGATCGGCAGGGAAAAGCTGTCCCAGTATACTGCCAATATTGCTTTTGCAGGCTTTACGGCGCCCAAGCTTTTATGGGTGAGAAAAAATGAGCCGGACAACTTTGAGAAAATAGAAAAGATCATGCTGCCGAAGGATTACATAGCTTACCGGCTGACGGGGATACACTGTACGGACGTGTCGGACGCTTCGGGTATGCTGCTGTTTGATGTGAAGAACCGCAGATGGTCTCAGGAGATGTGCGATATCTGCGGCATATCCATGTCTAAACTGCCGCAGTGCTTTGAGAGCTATGAGCCTGTGGGCAGGGTGCGTCCTCAGATTGCAAAGGAGCTTGGAATTCCCGAAAATGTGATTGTTGCGGCCGGAGCCGGAGACAATGCGGCGGCGGCTGTGGGCACAGGCACAGTGGGGGATAATAAATGTAATATTTCCCTGGGCACCAGCGGAACCATATTTATTTCCTCCCAAAATTTCAGGGTTGACAGTCATAACGCCCTTCATTCCTTTGCTCATGCCGACGGCAGCTATCATTTGATGGGCTGTATGCTCAGCGCAGCTTCCTGCAACAAATGGTGGATGGATGAGATTCTGGGCACAGGCGATTATGGAAAGGAGCAGGCGGCAATCAAAAATCTGGGCCGTAATCATGTATTTTTCCTGCCCTACCTGATGGGAGAACGCTCCCCTCATAACGACCCCGATGCAAGAGGCGTTTTTTTGGGGATGACCATGGACACAACCAGAGCGGATATGACCCAGGCAGTGTTAGAGGGTGTTGCCTTTGCGCTGCGGGATTCCCTTGAGGTGGCAAAATCTCTGGGAATTCATTTGGAACGCACTAAGATATGCGGGGGCGGAGCCAAAAGTCCTTTGTGGAGAAAAATGATCGCCAACATACTGAATCTGAAGGTGGACGCCATTGAGAGCGAGGAGGGGCCTGCTTTGGGAGGGGCCATGCTGGCAGCGGTAGCCTGCGGCGAGTATGCAAGCGTTGAAGAGATTGCGGACAAGGTGGTGAAGGTCACAGAAACCATCCTGCCCGAGCCTGAGCTGGCGCAAAGATACGATGAGCGGTACGCACAGTTTAAAGAAATCTATCCCGCCTGCCGCCCTGTATTTGCTCTTTTAGCCAAATAGCTGCCAAGGTCACGAAACTGGTCATAATAACCAAAAAAGAAAAGAAAGAGGTGGATTCCATGAAAATTCTGTCAGTTACGGATCAGGCCTTTCGGAAATACGGAAGGGTCATCCAGAACGTGGATTTTGGGGAGCTTGTGGAAGCGCTGAAAAAGATGCCGATTCCCCAGGATGTGGTTTATGAGCCCAGTGTGGAGGCCCTTGAAGAGCTCCCTGTGAAAGCGGAGCTGACGAAGGCTGTCTTTGGGGAGATACCCATTCAGATCGGCTACTGCAATGGACACAATTCTTTGTTAAACGCGTTGGAATATCACAGAAGCTCGGAGATTAATGTGGCAGCCCGGGATGCGGTGCTCATGCTGGGATGCCAGCAGGATGTGGAGGAGGATTTTACCTATGACACCTCCCTGGTGGAGGCGTTTTTGGTACCTGCGGGCACTGCTGTGGAGCTGTACGCCACTACCCTGCACTATGCGCCCTGTGGTGTGGATGGAAAGGAATTTCAGGTGGCAGTGGTGCTTCCCAGAAAGACCAATTATCCACTGGAGGAGAAGCATGCCCATTTGGAGCAGGGAAAGGCTTTGGATGAGGACGCTTTGCTTACCGCAGTGAACAAATGGCTTATCGGCCATGAGGAGGGTGGTCTTGAACCGGGCTGCTTTCTGGGTCTGAAGGGGAAAAACCTGAATATCAATGATTGAAGGGAAAGCTGTTTCCCGGGAAAAGAATTTCCTGATAAAAGGAATTCAGATAGGAGGAATGGAAAATGAATAATCTGCCAGAAGTAAAAGTAGGAATTGTTGCGGTGAGCCGGGACTGTTTTCCCGAGAGCCTGTCCGTCAACAGAAGAAAGGCATTGGTAAAGGCTTACGCCGATCAGTATGGTATGGAGGGGATTTACGAGTGCCCTGTCTGCATTGTGGAAAGTGAGATTCATATGGTGCAGGCTCTTGAAGATATCAAGGCGGCCGGATGCAACGCCCTGTGCGTTTATCTTGGAAACTTCGGGCCTGAAATTTCTGAGACACTGCTTGCAAAGCATTTTGACGGTCCGGCTATGTTCATTGCAGCTGCGGAGGAGACCCAGAACGATCTGGTGGGCGGCCGCGGCGACGCATACTGCGGTATGCTCAATGCAAGCTACAACTTAAAGCTGCGCAATGTAAAAGCTTATATTCCTGAAAATCCCGTTGGCACAGCGAAAGAGTGCGCGGACATGATTCATGAATTTCTGCCCATCGCAAGGGCAATCATAGGACTGCATGATTTAAAGATCATATCCTTTGGCCCAAGGCCCTTGAATTTCCTTGCCTGCAACGCTCCCATCAAGCCCCTTTATGATCTGGGCGTAGAGATCGAAGAAAACTCCGAGCTGGATTTGTTTGAGGCCTTCCACAAGCATGATGGAGACGAGAGAATTCCCGCAAAGGTAAAGGAAATGGAGGAAGAGCTGGGCGCAGGCAATTTAAAGCCCGAGGTACTGCCTAAGCTTGCCCAGTATGAGCTGACTTTGCTTGACTGGGTGGAGGAGCACAGGGGCTATCGCAAATACGTTGCCATTGCCGGAAAATGCTGGCCTGCATTCCAGACCCAGTTTGGCTTTGTCCCCTGTTATGTGAACAGCCGTCTTACCGGTATGGGTATCCCTGTCTCCTGCGAGGTGGATATTTACGGCTGCTTAAGCGAATTTATCGGCTCCTGTGTAAGTCAGGATGTGGTAACGCTGTTAGATATTAATAATACCGTTCCCGACGATATGTATGAGGAATCCATCAAAGGCAAATTCAACTATACGCATAATGACACCTTCATGGGCTTCCACTGCGGCAACACGAACACAAAGAAGCTTACCTCCTGCAGCATGAAGTATCAGATGATCATGGCTAGAAATCTTCCCGAGGAGGTGACCCAGGGTACTTTGGAGGGAGATATCATTCCCGGGGATATTACCTTCTACCGCCTGCAGTCCACCGCAGACTGTAAGCTGAGGGCATACATAGCCCAGGGAGAGGTGCTTCCTGTGGCTACAAAGTCCTTTGGAGGCATCGGTGTGTTTGCGATTCCTGAAATGGGACGCTTCTACCGCCATGTGCTTATTGAGAAGAATTACCCTCATCACGGCGCGGTGGCCTTCGGCCATTTTGGAAAGGCTCTCTATGAGGTATTTAAGTATATCGGCGTTCCGGTTGAGGATTTGAATTTCAATCAGCCTAAGGGCATGCGGTATCCTACGGAAAATCCTTTCGCATAAGAAAGAAACTTCGTGGAGGTTTTATGATGCTTCCACGAAGTTTTTTTTCTGTAAAAATCACAGCAAAATACTACATAAAACAGGCTGATTTTAGCAAAAAAACACATTGCAGTTTTCCCTTGCTGCGTTTATACTCTGATACGCAATAAAGAAGAACAGCCAGGTTTTGAAATCCGGCTTTTGGGAGGAAGAAGTGTTATGACGAAGGATATGACAAAGGGAACGCCCATGAAATTGATACTGGGATTTTCCGTGCCCCTGTTGTTCGGGTTTTTGTTTCAACAGTTTTATAATCTGGTGGATACGGTGATTGTTGGGAAATTTCTGGGTGTGGATGACCTGGCGGCGGTAGGCTCCACCGGCTCTGTGAACTTTTTGGTGATCGGCTTCTGTATGGGGGTGTGCAATGGATTTTCCATTCCGGTTTCTCACAAATTCGGTGCGGGAGACTACACGGGAATGCGCAGGTATGTGGCCAACTGCATGTGGCTGGGCATAGGCTTTGCGGCGGTGATGACTGTGGTCACCACGGTTTTCTGCCGGGATATTCTGGTGCTTATGAAAACCCCGGAGAATATTCTGGATGGGGCGTATGCCTATATCTGGGTGATCTTTCTGGGAATTCCCACCACCTTTTTATATAACATTGTCTCCGGCGTCATCCGGGCGCTGGGAGACAGTAAGACGCCGGTTATTTTTCTGGTGCTGTCCTCCATTGTGAACGTGGCGCTGGATCTTTATTTTATTATCAATCTGCATATGGGAGTGGCGGGAGCAGCCTGGGCCACTGTGATTGCCCAGGGAGTTTCCGGCTTGAGCTGCCTTATTTTTATGATTAAGAAATTTGAAATTCTGCGCATCAGAAAGGGAGAGTGGGCTGCGGACTCCCATATGATGGGGGTGCTGTGCGGCATGGGAATTCCCATGGGGCTGCAGTATTCCATCACGGCCATCGGCAGCGTTGTGCTGCAGGCGGCGGCTAATACCCTGGGGTCAGGAGCCGTTGCCGCCATGACGGCTGCAGGCCGTATCGGTAACTTTCTCGCATGCCCCTTTGACGCTATGGGCTCCACCATGGCTACCTACGGGGGACAGAATGTGGGGGCCGGAAAGCTGGAGCGTCTGGGACAGGGACTTAAGTCCTGTGTGCTTCTGGGCGCGGGCTATTCGGTGATTGCCTTTGTCATCAGCATTTTCTTAGGCCGTCCTCTTGCAGTTTTATTTATGGATGGCTCGGAAACCGCCATTATTGCCGATGTCAGGCTGTTTCTTCTTTTGAACACGCTGTTTTATTTTCCGCTGGCGCTGGTGAATATCATCCGGTTTTTGATACAAGGCATGGGATTTCCCAAATTTGCCATTCTGGCGGGAGTTTTTGAGATGATTGCCAGAGCGGCGGCAGGCTTTCTTTTGGTTCCTGTGCTGGGCTTTACCGGGGTATGCCTGGGAAGCCCTATTGCATGGATTATGGCGGACGCCTTTTTAATTCCGGCCTACTTCCATGTGAGCAGGAAGCTGCAGAGGAAATTCGAGCCGGCTGGCGCCGCCGCATAATGACACAGTGGGAAAATCAGGTATAGAAGGCCTTTATGCGGATGGCCTGATTGTAGTCTCCAAACTGTTCTCCGAAAAGGGTGCAGCCGCCGCAGTTTAAGGTGTCTCTGGGAACCTCAATGCGAAGGGTAATCAGGCTGTTGTAGTCGATGTGCAGATCCTCTGTGGTGACGCCCGACAGCTTCTGGCCGCCGTCCATAAAGGTGCCTTCTCTGCTGATGATCAGGTTTTTCAAAAGGCCGTACTGGTTTAAGGAGGAAGGCCACCAGGAGGGAGAAACATAGCCCCGTCTGGCTCCATAGTCCCCGGGGCTGATCCATACGCCCAGAGGGATGCCGTTTATGGAAAAATGGATATCTGAGGGATAATCCTCGTTAAAGCCCGGGCACTCGGAGGAAATTTCAAAGGAAATTTCCAGCCGCTCCAGCTTCTGCCCCGGCTGCAGATGGTTGGGGAGAAGGTATTCCACATAGCCGCTTGCAAACCACAAAATTTCCGCCTCGAAATGCTCCGGGAAGGTAAAGGCCCTTACATCGTCCAGGGCGCCGATGATGCCCTGACAGGTGGCAAGGCCGCAGGTGGGAGCAATACCAAAGGAGGTAAAGCAGCCCACGCGGATGTCGTCCTGATAATAGAGCTCCTCTCTGCGGCTTTGAGCCATGTCGATCACCAGACGGTCAAAGCAGGGGCTGACCAGCTTTGCGCTGCCCCGCCGTCCCGGGGCAGCGTCAATACGCACCAGCCCGGCCTGGGCAAGCTTGGCTACGTGCAGGGAGACAGCGCTGTTGGTAAGCCCCAGGGCTTTGGCCAGCTGATCCATGCTCTGCCCAGGCGTATTATAGAGTAATTTTAGAATTTCTACCCGCATGGGAGCGTTCAAAGCTGCGATGACATTTTTTGCTTCCTCCAGAGAAGATAAGTATAACATGGCAAAACCTCCCTTTTCCTGTCAACCAGTATACAATATTTTTATCTTCTGCAAAAGGAGATTCTCGATAAATCTTAGAAAATTCCCTCGTATGCCAGATCACGCAGCTTAGGGTGAATTTCGCTGTAAACCTTGGGAAAGCCCAGAATGTGCTGCACATAAAAGATACTGATGTGGTTTACAGGATCCGCCAATGCGAAGGCTCCGGCAGCGCCGTCCCAGCCGAATTCCCCTAAAGGAGAGCGGGAGCAGGAGGAATCAATCAGCACACGCACGCCAAGTCCGTAGCCATAGCCCTTTTTCCCTGTGGCCTGGAAATCCTCCAGCATCTTTCCTGTAATATAATTGGTGGAAAGAAGGGAGAGGGTTCCGGGAGAGAGGAGGCGGTATCCGTTTGCCGCCTTTCCGCCGCCGCAGAGAGCGTCCAGGAAAACACTGTAATCATCTACGGAACCGATCAGTCCTGCGCCGCCGCTTTCATAATTCTGGGTCAGCTGGAAGCGGGAGGCCATTTCCTGGGAGGCGGGAGAAAATCTGCCCGTATCAAAATCTGCCGCATAGAGTGCGGAAAGCCTTTGCTCTTCTTTAGGTCCCACGTGAAAAGTAAAATCCTTAAGCTCCAGGGGATCAAAAATATATTTGTGCAGATATTGGCTAAACGGCATATCCGATACAGCCTCCACGACACCGGCCAGCACATCGTGGGCCAGGCTGTATCCCCAGCGGGTCTGGGGCTCATAAATCAGGGGCATCTGCGCAATAGCGGAGATAACCTCCCTGGTGGAGGCCTTGTCATTGCTGGCCTTTTTGATTTCTGCAAGAGGGGCGCTGCTGGTATCATAGGAGAGCCCGGCGGTCATTGTCAGCAGGTCGATAATGCGGATGCAGCCGTGCATCAGATGGCATTTGGTATTTTCATTGGGCCACTCAATGGGAAAGTGATCCATCTCAAACCGGTCTGCCACCTTAAGGTTGGTAAATTCCGGGAGAAATCTGCGCACATCATCATACAGATCCAATTTTTTTCTCTCCATCAGCTGAAGCACTGCCGTGGCGGTAATGACCTTTGTGGCAGAATAAAGACGGTACAAATCCTGATCAGAGGCGGGAACCTGGCCCGCATAATCGCAACAGCCTGTCATATGGCGGTAGACCACCTGATGATCCTTTGTGATTTTGCAGTCTGTGGCGGGAATGCCGTAGACCTCCTGTAAAGAGTCCTGAAATGCTTCGAGCTTGTTGAAATTCATAAAGATTCATCCTTTCTTTTGTGTAATAGGTTATTTGACTTTTGTCTATTGGACAGCTACAATAATATTATTGTAGGAATTGTAAGGTCCCTCTTTCGGCAGACGGGGTATAGGCATGATAAAGTTTAAGGCATCAAGGGCAGCGGCTAGAGCCGCGGGAAAAAAGCGGTTTGTCTCTAAAAAATATTCCTTCAAGCATTTATTGGGCATTTATTTTGTCCTGTTAATGCTGATTATCCTATGCAGCTTGACGGCAGTGTTAGTCTATGCCATATATAGCGGCCTGCGGCAGATGCGGTCTACAAATAATGCGGTGCTGAATGTCTATCTTTCGGAGCTGCAAAAGGAGATGGAAGACCTGACGGTCTTTTGCCAGGAGCTTTATGCCGACAATTACAGCTTTGAGATATTGGCAAGGGGACGTTATCAAAGCGGTAGAAAACCCGAATACGAATACGAGCTGCGCAACATGGTAAATAATGCCGTGCCGTATTACGGGGCCATCCTGATTTTTGATCAAAAGGGAGATATTTCCATCACCCGCTTTGGCGCCGGCTATGGGCCGGAGGAAACCGTGGAGTGCAATGAATTAAAGGACCGCATCAAGCAATATTGGCGGGACTGTGACAATAGCCGGCTCTTTCAATGGCAGGCATATGTTGATCAGGATCGTACCTTTTTGATGAGCGCCTATCGCTTGGAGGATCTGTATTTGTGCTCCCTGATTGATCTGGACAGGTTTGTCCTGCAAAGCAGGGCGGCTGAGGACAGCGGCCAGTTTCAAGTGTTTTTCTACAGCGAAACAGAGGAACTGCCGGGAAACGGCCGGCTGGAGCAGCTTGGCATTTTGCAGGAAGCGCAAAGCGGCCAGAGGGAGACGCTGCTTTCTTTAAAGGAGAGCTATCTGGTTGACACCCAGGCGCTAGACAAGACCTCCCTGCGTATCTGCTGTGTCACGCCGGTTCAGTATCTATGGAGCTTATCCCGGTTTTCACTGCTTGTGATCCTGGGGGCGGGAATCATTGTTTTTGCCTTGATTTTTATCATAGTTTTTTCCTTTCGTAAAATTCTGGTTTATCCGCTGGACAGACTGGCTTCGGCTTCGGAGCTTTTGGAACAGAAGAGCCAGGCGGGGCAGCTGCCGGCTTATACCGGTGAAAGCAAAATTGAAGAGCTGCAGAAAATCAATGAAGCGATAAAGCGCCTGGTGGAACAAAAGGTATCTCTGGAACAGGAAAACCTGACCAGACAGCAGGAAAAGCAGCATGCCCAGCTGCAGTATTATCAGCTGCAGACCCAGCCTCATTTCTATGTAAACTGTTTGAAAAGCCTGTATAATATGCTGGAAAATCAGGAGTATGGAAGGATGCAGAGAATGATTCTTGCATTCTCCAACCATCTGAGATATATATTTCATAACACCCTGTCTCTGGTAACCCTGAGGGAGGAGCTGGAGGAGGTCAATCATTATTACAACATTGTGCTTTTGGACCGTTCCAAGCCCATCATTCTTACCCAGAAGGTAGAGGAGTCGCTTTTGGAGGAAAAGGTTCCGCCGCTCTTGATTCAGACGTTTCTGGAAAACGCGGTAAAATACAACGGGCGCAATGATGAAATTCTGCGCTTTTTGATCCAGATTGATGCTGTCACATGGGAGGAAAAGCCTTATATGAGAATCCGTTTAAGCGACAACGGCGTGGGCTACAGTAAGGAGGTGCTGGAGAAAATCAACAGCAGACAGGAACCTTACGGCAGACAGCATGTGGGAATTGCCAACCTGAAAAAAAGGTTAGCGCTCATTTATCAGACGGATTTTCAAATCATTTTTTACAATGAGGCCAAAGGAGGGGCCTGTGTGTTCTTGTGTCTTCCCCTTGACAGGAAGGCGCTTGTGGAGGAGTAAATGCTATGAACCTACTGCTGATTGACGATCAAATTTCTGTGGTCAGGGGAATCGAAAAGGGGATTCGCTTTCAGGAGCTGAAAATTGACCAGGTCTATACCGCCAACAGCGCCGCACAGGCAAGGGAAATTTTGCTGCACAATGAAATCAGCATTATGCTTTGCGACATTGAAATGCCGGAAGAAAACGGACTGCAGCTAAACCAGTGGGTTATGGAGAACATGCCGGGCATCGTCAGGATTCTTTTAACCTCTCATGCGGATTTTGCCTATGCCAAGGAAAGCCTGCGCCTGGGCTGCTTTGACTATATTGTGCAGCCTGCGCCCTATGATGAAATTGCAGACTGCATAAGAAGGGCGGTTCATAAGCTGGAGGCAGAGCAAAGGAAAAAGAAGCTCTATGATTACGGCATGATCTATGAAAAATACAAGCCTGAAATGAGCGACCGGATTGTTATGAATTTATATTCTGACAATCAGGAGAATGTAAAGCAATCACTGCTTGCTTTGGAGCAGATGGGGTATGATCTTCGAAAACAGTCTCCTATCCGCATCCTGATTGTGGACATTTTTTCCTATAGCAAGGCGACACAGTCTGTTCTGTTCGACATATCGATCCGCTACAGTCTGATAGGCAGCCTGCGTGCGGGAAAGATAGAGGAACCCATTGAAGCATTGATTACAATGAACCGATTCCGTCAGTTTGTGATTTTACTCTTCTGTAATGATGAATCCCTCCTTTCCTGTACAAGTGAAAACTATCAAAGGTTTTATGACACACTGAACGATTCCCTGAACACGGACATTGCCTGCTATGTAGGAGAATATTCGGTGTTTTCAGGGCTGCGCGCTGAGCTGGGCAGAATCCATGAATTTATCAATAATAACGTAAGTAAAAGGCCTGGCCTTTATATGACGGAGGAAAATCATTTTTCCCAGGAATCCCTGGATATCTCCGAAAATAGAAAGCGGTGGCAGCGCCTTTTGAAGGAGAATCAGTTAGAAAAGGTAAGGGATAGTGTTCTTTCCTACCTTGATTTTATCGTATCCGTCAACAAAACAAACTTTAGCGGGCTCTGTGAGCTGCACCAGCAGCTGACCCAGATGTTCTTTAACTGTGCTTATGACAACCAGATTGACATCATGGATCTGTTTACGGACGACTATGGATACAACGATTACATGGACGCGTTTAAGGATGTGGAGTCCCTGCGCTTCATGGTCTGCTTTATCACAAAGGCTTTACAGTCCGGCGGCGCCTGCGCTCTGGCAAAGGATGATATTCAAAAAGCCAAAATGTATATATTGGATCATATTTCAAACAACCTGTCCGTAAAAGAGGTGGCGGAATATGTCCATTTGAGTCCGGAATATTTTACAAAGCTTTTTAAGAAGGAGACCGGACAGAACATAAAAACCTATATCATGCAGCAGAAGGTGGAGGTCGCCAAGGATTTGCTGGATCATTCGGAAATCCCCGTAAGTCTGGTTGCCCTGGAGCTGGGGTATTCAAATTTTTCCCACTTTACCCAGATGTTCAAAAAATTTGAAAACATGACGCCCTCCGAGTACCGGAAGAAAAAACCGGAAGCCTAAACCTCCAGGGGCGGCAGAAGCTCTGCATACTGGCCGGGAGACACCTTCACCGTCTGAGAGCAGAACATTCCCCCAAGCCACACCGGGACGGCGGAGGGATTATACACAAATCTGCTGTCCGCAGAAAAAACCAGGCGCTTGTAGGCGGTAACGTAGGAGCAAATTTCCCCGTTGGAGGCGTACCATACATCCTCATGACCGGAAACCTTCTGCAGAAAGGTCTCCATCCGGTTCCAGTTGTCATTCTGGTCAAATTCATAGCTGTGGCCCCACACATAAAAAAGCTTGGCCGGGCTGAAAAAGGAAAAATAATTTTCATCTGACAAAAAGCTGTCCGCCAGGGGAAAAAGCTGTTTGTCGTCGTGATGGCAGGTGGGATCCCACATAAGGAAATCCTCCGGGATATCAAAGGAGTGCGTGGAGCGGATGGTGCGGCCATAGGAAATGCCGCAGGAAACCAAAGCCCTTCGTATGGTGTCGTTTACGGCTCCGAAGGCGTAGGCAAACCCGGTGAGGGGCTTTTGAAAAATGGATTCCAGCTGTGTTCTGCAGCTTAAGATTTCCTGGGCGCATCTTCCTGCATCCATGCCGTACATACAGCAGTGGAGCTGGCCGTGGGAAGCGGGCTCATGCCCCTTGTACACGGCAGGAAGCTCTTCTTTTGGAAGCTTGTCATGGCTGGCCTTTTTTTCTCCCGTCTCTACGGTGCCTCTGATTCCAAGGAGCCCGGCGTTTAGATTGAAGGTGGCTTTTACTCCGTAACGATTGAAAAGCTCTATCAGCCGCAGATCCTGGCTTACCCCATCGTCATAGCTGAAAGTCACAGCTTTGGTCCGGCCCTCCGGCCAGAACATTCTGTCATTGATCTGAAAACTCATTTTAATCTTTCTGACCTCCATTTTTTTATTTTAAAAAGGATTGCCGCCTGCTTTCGGCAGCCCAAAGAAATCCAGCGCCTTTTGGATAGCTCTGTCCCAGAAAGACCATTCATGTCCGTAGCCCGCAAGGGAGAACCATTCCGCCTTTAATCCTATGGTGTGACAGTGGGCTTTAAAAGCGAGAAAGTTTGGATACAGCAGCTTATCCTCCTCGCCGCAGGCGAAAAGCAGCCTGGGGAGGACATTTTTATCAGCCTTTTCGGTGATCAGCCGCCACACATTTTCTTCGGAATTTACATACGCCTCCAGTCCTCCGGCATTTGCGATGGCCGCCTTAAGCCTTGGCTCATCGGGATTTAAAAAGGCACAGGGATTGCCGGGACTCATATAGGAAAAGTCTACCGGCACGGCGGAGAGAACGGCGGCCGCTTCAAACCGTTCGGGGAAGTTGACGGCATACTTTACCGCGCCTCTTCCTCCCATGGACAGGCCCGCTATGAAGTTGTCCTCCCGCCTTGAAGATACAGGGAACCAGCCGTAAATGAGCGGCATCAGCTCCTTGGTGAGATAGTCGTACATGGAGTAGCCCATCATACAGTGCTCCCAGTTGGAGTAATTGGAATTTAAGGCCGGGGGCATCACCACCGCAAGATTTCTCTCACAGGCGTAGCGCTCTATATTTGTCTTTCGGATCCAGTCGGTCTGGTCTCCGAAGGTGCCGTGCAGAAGCCAGAGCACCTTATATTTTTTCCCGCTTTGATAAAATTCCTCCGGGGACAGCTCTCTGGGCTTGTCGGGGAGGATCACCGCAATTTCATGATTCCCCTTTAAATACTGGCTTTCAAAATCATAGGACAAAAGAGACATTAAATTTTCCTCCTTACTTGTGCTGGCTTATCAGCCAGTCCATAATTCCGTACTCATTGTGATAGGTCAGAATCCAGGAGCTGTGATTTTCAGAAAGCTTTTTGGAAAGCGGCATATCCGGGTCGGCGGAAAGACCGTATTTTTCCAGCTCCTCCGGGGCATAGAGAGTCAGATGGACATTTTTGTTTCCGGCGTCCTTAAGCTTCATCACAGCGTCTACAATATATTTATGGCGGTAAAGGGTATGATCTGCATAAGCGGTGGAAATCCATATTTTGGCGTCCGTCAGGGAGCAGAGAATGTTGTAGGTCTCCGGAATCATGGTAGGACATACGGGAGCTGCCGCTGCAAACAGACCGGCTCCCACAGACAGCGCCCGAAGGGTGCCAGCGCCGCCCATGGATGCTCCCGTTACATAAATCCTGTTTTCATCCACCTTTTTCTCCCGGATCAGGCGGCGGATAATGTCGCAGACTGCTCCCAGATATTCCCGATGCCACCCTGTCCCCTTTGGCTGGTAAAAGCTTGTAAAGGTGTTGCGGTAAAAGGCGGCCTTGTCCGGCATCATATCCGCTAAAAGCCCGGGCGCCTGAGGGGCCATGACAAACAGATCAGGGTAGGACTCAGAAAGCTTGATGGCACCGAAAATTCCGGTCATCTGGCTCATATTATCGTAACCGCATTCCCCGCCGCCGTGAAGAAACAGGATCAGGGGCCTTGGTCCGGATGCGGCGGGAGAATACAGGCGGTATAGGACGCCGTTTTCCGCAAGGGCCTTAAACTGGCCGAGACCCTGGATGAGGGTTTCGGAAATATCCTCATTGGTAAACACAGAGCCGCCGTCCTCCAAGGCTGCGGTCAGAGCAAAGGGCGTATCGGAAGGAAAGGGCCTGCAGGCAAGAAGCAGTCCCTGACTGTCCCTTTCAATGGACAAAATGGGCCATTCCTCTGCAGCCTCACCGGAACCGATTTGACAGGAAAAGGAATCTGCCTGTGCCTGCAGGACCGATTTCTGTGTTTTCAGCAAAAACCCGGTGTATTCCATCCCTAAGTTTCCTGTACGTGCGTGCATAACTAATTTCATAAGCGCCTCCGTTTTTAAAGTATTTTCCATTCCCCCGTCTGGGTGTCAAGATATCGTATGGTATAGGCCTTAGTGCCAAAATCTGCTTCCAGAGTCACGCAGCTTTCCCCCTTTGTCCAGGTGATAGACAGGGAGCCGTCCTTTTTGTCGGGTCCCACAGTAATGTCTCCGCCAAAGGCAGGATAGGAATTGCGGAAACGCATGATCTCATACATCCGCTGCAGCATGGGCTTTTTTATGGCCCTGTCAATTTCTTCCTCCGAGAAAGTATGACGGTTGATGCTGCGGGGCTCTTCTCCGCGCTTGAGCGCCTCTACGTCGTTTTCTCCCGCCAAAAGCCCCACGTAATAAACCTGTGGAATTCCGGGAGTGAAAAACTGCACGATGCGGGCCAGAAGATAGGCGTCGTCGTCACAGTTTAAAGCAGAGTAGTAGGTGCATCCAAGCTGGTAGAGCTGGGCCTTTTTACCGCTTGTCTTTATGGTAATGGGAAATTTCATATAGGGCTTGGCGTCTTTCAGGATTTCATCCACATCCTCCCTGACCAAATCGATCTCGTCCATGGAAAGCAGTCCCACCACGTCTACAACGCCGATCCCGTCGTGGGTGTCCAGGGTGGTGAATTGTTTTCGGGGACAGATGTTCAGCCAATGGATCAGGCGGTCTGTGCGCCCGGTTTTTAAGCCGTGCAGAAGCAGCATGGGGAGGGCAAAGTCATATACCCAGTAACCCTTCTCTGCCATTTTCATTTGAATGGTATAATTTTCGTGGATTTCCGGGAGCATCTGTGTGCCGCTTTCCCGAAGGGGCTTCATGCCGATTTCAAGCACCTCCCAGATGTCCGGCTCCACAAAAAAGCAGCTGGTGCCGGGACGCTTGGAGGCGTAGGCGAAGGCATCAAACCGGATCAAAGGCACATGGGAGGCAATCCGTTTCAGATTTCTGTCATAGTAATCCTGGGTGGCCTCTGCGTAAGGATCAATGTCCACCTGTTCTTCAAAAAAGGTGTTCCAAAGACGCACCTGTTTTCCGTCCTTGCGGGTAAAGGTCAGATAAGGTCCTCCCTCCTTTCTGCGGTACATCACCTCCATATCTTCTTTTGTGGGACGGCCCTTGGGCCAGAATTCATCCCAGTGGATAAACATATTGCGGTAAGGGGAATTGTCGCCCTTTTCCATATAATCCTTAAATTCATGGCTGCGTATGGAGACATGATTGAGCATGAAATCCGCCATCATATAATACTGGTCCGCCAGCTGGTCAATGTCCTCCCAGGTGCCGAAGGAGGGCTCCACTGAGTCATAATCGATTACGGCAAAGCCCCTGTCGCCTGAGGAGGGATAAAAGGGAAGGACGTGGAGGCCGCCAAAAAGCCCCGGAAACTTTTCTGATAAAATCCGGTTCAAATCCTTCAGGTCTCGGCCCAGGGTGTCCGCATAGGTAATCAGCATGATCTTATTTTCTATCTTTCGCATAGATAACTCCTTTCTGTCAGCCCTTTACAGAACCGATGGTAATGCCCTTTACAAAAGACTTTTGGAAAAAGGGATAGGCAATCAGAATGGGGATTACCGCAATCACAGCCAGGGCCATGCGGATGCTGACGCTGGGAAACCGCTGAGCGTTGCTTAGGCCCGTGGAGTGGGACTGCAGTGCAGTTACATTATTCATAACAGAATTCAGGAAATTCTGAATGCCGTATAAATCCGTTCTTGTGGAGATAAAGTAAACGCCGTTGGTCCAGTTGTTCCAATAAGAGATAGCGGACATCAAAGCGATGGTGGCCAGAATGGGACGGGACATGGGGATCACAATGCGAAGCAAGTTTTGAAATTCGTTGGAGCCGTCGATCATGGCCGCCTCTATAACCTCATCGGGTACGTTTGACATAATATAGGTTCGTGCCATGATCACATAAAAGGCGTTCATCAAAAGGTAAGGGACAATCATGGCCGCCAGGGTGTCGTTGATATGGAATACATTGGAATAAATCAGGTAGGTGGATACAAAGCCGCCGTTAAACAGCATGGTAAAAAACAGGAAGAAGGAAAAGAATCTTCTTCCGGGAAGATCCTTTCTGGAAAGGGGATAGGCAAACAGAAAGGTTAAAGTCATATTTACCACAGTGCCTATGGTGGTAATTAAGATACTCATGCCATAGGAGCGGAAAATGGATTCCCTTGTGGTCCACAAAAATTCATAGGCGGCCGCGCTGAATTCCCTGGGAATCAGGGAGTATCCGTTCAGAGCCAGGGACGCCTCCGAGGTAATAGAGCTGGAAAATAAAAGAATAAAGGGAATGATGCAGGCCAGAGCCAGAAACAGCATCACAAGGTGCATGAAAAATTGAAAAAGCTTATTGTTATAAATCATGTAAAAACCTCCTTTGATCAATGGCCTCGGACTTTTAGAAAAGAGCGCTGTCCTTATCAATTTTGGACACCACAAGATTGGCGGCCAGAATAAAGATAAATCCCAGCACGGACTGCAGAAAGCCCGCCGCAGTGGAGCGTCCGATATCGTTTAGCTGAAGCAGGGCCCTGTATACATAGGTATCGATGGTCTGAGTGGTATTGTATAAAAGTCCGCTGTTCATGGGCACCTGATAAAACAGGCCAAAATCGGAATAGCAGATCCGGCCTACCGCCATCAGCACCAGCGTGATGACAGTTGTTTTCAAGGCGGGGAGGGTGATATAGCGGATCTGGGAAAGAATTCCCGCGCCATCCACCACGGCCGCTTCGTAATAGGTTTTATCGATGCCAATCAGCGTGGAATAGTACAGGATGGAATTGTAGCCGAAGGTCATCCACAGATAGACGATGACGAGTATGACCGGCCAGTATTTGGCCTCGCTGTACCAGCTGATGCTGTCCATTCCCAAAAGGGGAAGCAGCGTATTGTTTACAAAGCCGTTGCTTCCGCTTAAAAAGGCGTACACAATATAGCTGATAATCACTGTGGACAAAAGAAAGGGAATCAGGATAACAACCTGGCTGAATTTCTTGAAAAATTTGTTCCGGATACAGTCCAGCGCAACGGCCGTAAAAATTGCCATGATATTCCCAAAAACAATAAACGCCAGGTTATAAAGTATGGTGTTGCGGAAAAAAATAAAAGCGTCCTTTGTGCTGAACAGATATTTAAAATTGGATAGTCCTGTCCAAGGGCTTTCAAAAATGCCTACGGCGTAGTTTACTTTTTTAAAGGCCAGCACCAGCCCCGCCATAGGCATATAATTGTTGATAAACAGGTACATAATGCCGGGGAGAAGCATTATGTACAAGGGAAGAAAACGTTTCATTCTGACCAGGGTCCTTTTTTTTCTTTTCATGGGATCAGAAAATCTCCTTTCGCTGATTTTTGATGGTTCTTCTGAAGTACTAAAATCACAATAGCATCAAAATGTACAATACAGCTATCATTTTTCTGAAATAATATGTCATTTTTCTGCTCAGTCACAGAGAAATAAATATAAAAAAGGATAAAAGGCACAATTAAAAAAGCATAATTGTTAGAAATGTGACGATTTATGACAGAAAAGTGATAGAGGGATACAAAAGGGCTCTGTTAGGATAAGGTTACAAAACAAAAACGCCAAAGGGCGGAGAAAATTCAAAAAGGAGGAAAAACTATGAGAAAGAAACTGGTATCGCTTCTGCTGGCCGTATCGACTGCAGCTATGCTGCTTGCGGGATGCGGAGCGCAGGAACAGGAGGATAGCACAGCATCCAGCCAGCAAGCCTCGTCTGAACAGCAGGAGAGCAGTCCCGCGTCAGAGACGCAGACGGAGGATGGAGAATATCCGGTAATCCGGATGGGATATTTGATCGTGGGAGATGTGTCTCTGGAGACAGAAATCGAGGAACGTCTCAATGAGATTTTAAGGGAAAAGGCGGGAGCTGAGGTGGACTTGATCGGAATTGAATTTGGAAATCTTTCCACCCAGATGAACCTGATGCTTACCGGAGGAGATACTGCTCTGGATTTATTTAATTCCTTCTGGTATACCTCTGAAAGCAATCTGGTAGCCAATGGCCAGGTAATTGCCCTGGATGAGCTTATGGAGTCGGACGGTGCCGATATTCTGGCACAGTACGAGGGTTATGAGGAGTATCTTGACTGCGCCAGAATCGACGGACAGCTATACGGTATTCCAAGCATCTATGCCTGGAGCTGTGAAAACCTGTATCTCGTATCCAAGGAAGCTTCTGACGCAGCCGGGATCGACTGGAGCCAGGTAAACGATCTGGATACCCTGACAGACGCAATGATTCAGATGAAGGAGGCGTCCCCTGATAAATACTTTATTCCCGGTTCCACACAGACCTATTGGATTCCCAAGGATATCGACTATCTGGGAGACACCAACTTCCTGGGAGTTTTGACGGACCCTACCAACAGCACCACAGTGGAAAACTATTATGAATCTGAATATTTCCTGGATTTTCTGGAGCATGTAAAGCAGTGGAAGGAGGCGGGACTGATCAGCCCGGATCCTATGAGCAATACGGACGCTACTCTGGTAAATCTGCAGTACGGTGTAGTGGACGGCACACCCGGCTATAACTGGGATACGGAAGTGGGCCGCAGAAATTCAGAAGTAAACTATGGCGTAGAGCTGTATGGAACAGCTTTGTCAAAGCCTCTGGCAACCAGCGGAGATGTGACCACCTATATGTGGCATATCAGCAGCTTCTGTGAGGATCCGGCGGCTGCCATGAGAGTTTTGAACGTGCTGTATTCCGACGTGGAAGCCGCACAGCTGGTAGGCATGGGAATTGAAGGGAAAAACTATGTTTTAGATGAGAACGGGCAGATGACCTTCCCCGAGGGAAAGACCCTGTGGGATGCAGGCTGGGGATGCTCCGGCTCTGCATTGTGGCCCAACATTACGTTGTGTAAAACCTGGTATTATGAGCCTGTGGATGTGTATGAGCAGATGAAGGAAAAGAATGCCTCTGCGGAGAAATCACTGGCTCTTGGCTTCCAGTTTGACTCCACGCCCGTGGCGGATCAGATGGCTGCCTGTGCAAACGTAGTTGCCCAGTACTACCTGCCGTTAATCAACGCGGAGGCCGATATTGACTCAACGCTTCCCGTATTCCAGGAGCAGCTAAAGAGCGCGGGCATTGACGAAATCATTGCCGAAAAGCAAAGACAGCTTGACGAATGGCTGGCTTCTAAGTAAAGAATGTAAAAGCAGGCACAGCGGAAAAGGCAACCTTTTCCGCTGTACTGAATATGAAAAAACGGAATATGGGAATAAGGGAGGCTTAAGAGAACGTGTCTAAAAAGGAAACTCTATGGAACCGCCATTACATCATGGTGCTTACCATCAATATTCTAAATGCCTTTTCCTTTTACATGATTTCCAACATATTGTCCAGCTATTTGGTGGATATCGGAATCAGCATCGCCCTTGCGGGCTTTGTGGTAGGTCTTTTTTCGCTGACCTCTCTTTGCTTCAGGCCCTTCAGCGGCCTGATGTCGGACAGACTCAATAATGTGACTTTGTTAAAATGGAGCAATGTGCTTCTGGGAATCGGTCTTTTGGGCTTTACCGTGGTTACCCGGCTGCCTCTTATCATTTTGTTCCGCATTATCAACGGAATTGGCTTTGCCATAGGGGGTACTGTGCAGATTTCCCTGGCGTCAAAGTATATTCCCGACGGAAGGATGGGAGAGGGCATCGGCTACCTGGGACTTGGGATGGTGGCCGGCTCCGCAGTTGCCCCTGGTATTGGATTGGCTATTTCAGATTATGTTGGAATGCGGGCGACCTTTCTTCTGGCGGCAGCTCTGGCGGCAGCAGCTTTTGTGATACTGTGCCTGTTCAAAGAGGATGCGGCGCCAAAGAGGGATCTGGTAAAAAAGGAAAAGAAAAAAATACGGTTAAACGATATTATTGCGCCCAAGGCCCTACCGTTTACGGTGATGGCAGGAAGCTATTCTTTGATCAACGGAATCATCGCTTCTTATCTTGTCTTATATACCCAGGAGCTGGGAATCCCCCAGATCAGTATTTATTTTACAGTATGCGCAGCGGCGCTGTTTTTGATGCGGCCCGTTTCGGGAAAACTGATGGACAAAAAAGGGATCAGAATCACCGTGATTCCGGGAATGCTCTTGACAGCCAGCTCCATGTTTATACTGGGAAGAGTGGGAACACTGCCCCTTGTCCTTTTGACTGGAGTGATCCGTTCCCTGGGACAGGGAGCCGCCCAGCCCTCTCTGCAGGCCGGATGTATTCAGAGGGTGGGCTTAAAGCAGAGCGGCGTGGCCACCAGCACCTATTACCTGGGCGGAGATATCTGCCAGGGGCTTGGACCCATGGCGGGCGGCCTGATCGTGGGACATATTGCAGGACTTGCAGGCTATAGAGTGGTATTTGACTTATGCGGCATTATCATGCTGTGCGCGCTGGTCTATTTTATATTTTACACTAGAAAACGGAATGGAGATTAATATGGACAATCGATTTTTGTTAGAAAGAATCAGCCCGGAGGAGGCGGGAATCTCCAGCAGCCAGGTTGCTTTATGCTTAAAAAGCCTCATGCACGGGCGCACGGAAATGAATGGGTTTATGGCTGCGAGGGACGGGAAGGTTTTTGCCGAAGCATGGTGGAAGCCCTATGGGCCAGAACTGGTGCACAGCAACCATTCCTTTGGAAAAAGCTATACGGCCACAGCCATTGGGATTGCCCTGGGAGAGGGGAAGCTTTCCCTGGATGAAAAAATGACGGATATTTTCGCGGAGGAAATCCGGGAAAGGAAAATTCAGGTTTCGGAGCTTGCAAAAAAGATAACGCTGCGTCATGTATTGTCCATGAGCAGCGGACACGAAAAGCATCCTCCTGTGACGGAGGACTGGATCGGAGATTACTTTAAAACCCCTGTGATCTATGAGCCGGGAACCAGGTTTTTGTATAACTCCTCTGGTTCCTTCCTTTTGGGGGCAGTGATCAAAAAAAAGACAGGGCAGAATCTGAAAGAATATCTGACCCCCAGACTGTTTGACAAAATCGGAATCGATGCAGGGCGGTTTGTGTGGCTTAAGTTTCATAACGGAATTGACGCGGAGCCGGGAACCTTTGCTGCTACAGAGGATAATCTGCGTCTTGCAATGCTTTATTGTAACGGAGGAAGCTGGAAGGGAGAGCAGCTTCTGCCTTCAGAATTTGTGAGGGAGGCTCTGTCCGTACAGATAGAAAACCCCTATGCCCCGGAGCAAAAGGACGGAAGATGCGGGTACGGCTATCAGCTTTGGGCCTGCAGCAGGCCGGGTGTGTACCGCTTTGACGGAGGCCAGGGGCAGTACGGAATTATCTGGCCCGAGAAGGGGGTGGTGGTTTCCATCCACGAGGGAGCCATGATGCCCTATGGCCCCCAGGCCACATTGGATACGGTCTATGAGTGTCTGCTTGACCATATAAAGGACGAGCCCCTTCCCGAAAATAAAGCAGAGTGCCAGAGCCTTTTGGAAATGGAGGAGAAGCTGGCCATTTCTGCGGATGAGGTAAATGTGCCCTCCGTAAAGGAAAATCTTACGGGAAAGTACAGAGTAACCGAAGGAACGCCGGATCCCTGGATGTCCATAGCGCCTCCCGGGGGCGAGGATTTCTTCCGGCTGTTCCGCACTGAATATGAGCAGGGGGGCATGAAGGAATTTGAGCTTGTGGTATGCGATGAGGAGTGCATTTTCACCGTAGACAAAAAGGTAGCGTTTACTGCTTCTTTGGATGGAATCTGGAGAAGGAGGGAAGTTGAGAACGTATTTCCCGGACTGCGTGATTATTGTGCTACGGCCCGCTATATCAATGCCTATACGCTGGAAATTACCATCCACTGGCTTAACAGCTGGGCGGAAACGAAGCTTCGGTTTGAATGGCAGCGGGAGAAAATGTATCTGACTGTGATGAAGCTGAGACTGAATGAAGAGGATAACTGGCTGGTAAGCCACGGGCAGGCTGAAAAGGTCACTGCCTAGGCGCCTCGGAATGGAGGAAAAATGGAACATAATACGGAACATAAAATTTTCATACTGCCCGGCGAGCCCAACGATGCCAACAGGGAATATCTTCCGGAGGCGATCAAGGGAAGTAATATGGTGGTAAATGAAAATGGGAATAATTCCCAGGTGTATCCGCCTGGGTTAAAGGAATACAAAGGCTGTCTGGCTGATGGCGTGGAGGATGTGTGGTATGAATATGTGCCCGCTTCCTATCAGCCCCACAAAAAAACGCCCCTTGTAGTGTCCATGCACGGGGGTCTGATGACGGGCTGGGGGCAGGCGATCTACACCTCCTGGACTCTGGTGGCGGACAGGGAGGGCTTTATCGTGGTGTTCCCCAACGCCCACTCGGGACGTATGTGGATGATCGAGTGCGACCCCGAAAAGGTGGAGCTTATGATAAAGGGAATGCCGGGAGTGCCTCCTGTACCTTTGCCGGAGGGGACTGTGGAGGAATATCACGATGTGAAGGCAGCCGCCGCTTTGATTGCCCTGATGCAGGAAAAATATAATATTGACGAGGGCAGGATTTTTATGCAGGGAATGTCCATGGGAAACGCCATGACCAGCCAGTTTGCCAGATATATGGGACATCTTCTGGCAGGCGCGGCAGGCTCCGGCTGTCCCACCAGTCTGAACCTGCTGTTTGACAAGGAAGGAAACCCCATAAACCGCGGGGGAGCCATGGATATCTGGCAGTCCCGCCTGGAATGGGACAAGGTGCCGCCCCACTATGGAACGGACGATCACGACACGGTTTTGGGAAACTGCAGATATTGGAATCTGGTAAACGGCTGCAGGGGACTTCCCAAAATCAAAATAGAAGGGGAAAACAATTACGCCTTCTGGTCAGGAGAAAAGGCGGATATGGTGCTGCGGGATGTGAGAAACAGAGATCACGGACAGACCTTTGACGATGCACAGTGGGTGTGGGATTATCTGTTTTCCGGCACGAGAAAGGAAAAGGATGGAACCATAGTCCATGAAAGGCCTTTGCTGGAAAGAGAGGGAGATCGTTTTGCCATTGCCGCAGCTTGGGGAAAAAGCAAAGCCTGGGTAAGCGGCAGAGTGGTCGATATGGGGGCGGAGGCAGTAAAATGGCAGAAGCTGAAATACCATGGGCTTAACGGCGATTCCATTGTCCGGGGAGAATATGTATGCGTGCCCCTTTCCTTTGTGGCAGAAATCTTTCAGGCAGAGTATGAGGAGCAGATGGAGGGAACGGTAGTTTATCTGAAAATGCCGGATGGAAAAACCCTTCAGTTTGCAAGGGGCTGTATAGGCTGCGTGATAGACAACAGAGTGGAAAGCATGCTCTGCGAGGCCCTGTACAGAAACGGCAGGCTCTATGTCTCCCTGGAATGGTTCTGTACCAGAGTGTGCGGGCTTAGAAGCTCGTCCTATGATCAGGTCTTGTATGTGACAGACCACGACGCGCAGCTTTCCAGATATATGGCATGGCTGCTGGAGGATATTTTAAAGGACGCGGACCGGCAGGATGACGGTACTAAGGAAAAACAGGAGGGTATTTATGGCGCTGAATAAAATTATTTACTTTTCTGAGCAGCTGAATATGAAAATGGGAGTCAATGTGATCATCCCGGAAAATAAGTGGGGATATTCCCTGGCGGAAAGGCCCATGGATTACAAATATCCAGTGATCTGGCTGCTGTGCGGAGGCGGCTTTGACTATTCGGACTGGCAGCGTTATACGGCAGTGGAGCTGTATGCCGCCCAGGCCGGCGTTGCGGTTGTAATGCCAAGCGCTTATTATTCCGGGTATATGGATACGATTCATGGGGACTATCACTATTTTTCCCAGATTACCAGGGAGCTTCCGCCCTTTTTGCGCAGTCTGTTTCCGCTGTCGGACAAACGGGAGGACAACTTTGTAGCGGGCTTCTCCATGGGGGGATACGGAGCCTTCAAATGGGCCATGCAGCAGCCTCATATGTTTGCCGCCTGCGGCGTCTTTTCGGGACCTGTGGGCATTGTGCCCCGTACGCCCACTGCGCTTAAGGACGATCAGATCGGGCTTAGGGAAAACGATACGGATCCGGCCCCGGAGGGCTTTAAAACCATGCTTGCCGTGTTTGGCTCTGCGAAGGACAGGAGAAATACTCCTGACGACAATTTGTATATGCTGGAGCAGCATCTGAAAAACAAAACAAAGCTGCCCCTGTTTTACATTTCAACGGGACAGGAGGATGCAGTGGCTGTGGACAATTACAAGCACGCAGACACCATGCACGAGATGGGCTTGGATTTTGTGGATATCAGAGACCATGGGAAGCATAACTGGGAGTACTGCAACCGGAAAATCGAAGAATTCATTCACTGGATTCCCCTTAAAAATGTGTTCAGAATGGAGGAAGAGTAATGGCATATATTGAATTGAATGCGTTGTCCGTCTGCCTGTCGGGCACCTTTGAAGCCTGCATATTTGCGCCGGAACCCAGGGACCTTCAGCGGGGGAAGGCCTTTCCGGTTCTATGGTATATTCCTGAGGACGGCGATTCTCCCTATGGAATATTAAAATACGCCAATTTTTTGGAAAAGCTTGCGGTGGAAAAGAAGCGCTTTGTCATAGCGCCCGCAGTCAGCCACGCACTTTGCACAGACATGGTCTGGGGCACCAAAAATGAAACCTTCCTGTCCAAGGAGTGTGTGGAAATTTTCCGCTTTCTGTATCCCTTAAGCACCAAGCCGGAGGAAAATACGGTGATGGGAATCGGCACGGGGGCCTATGGGGCCTGCAAGCTGGCCTTGAACCATCCCGACGTGTTTGGCGCAGGAATCGCCATCGAAGGAGAGCTGGATCTGGCGGCAAAATGTGAAAGACTGCAAAAAGACCGGGAAGAAGGAAAGGAAAGCTTCCCCTTCCAGTCGAGGGCATCTCTGGAAGCCATATTTGGGGACTTAAGCGCAGTGGCTGGCAGCAGAAACGACCTTTTTGCGGCGGCAGGACAATCTGCAGGAAAGCTTACTCTTCTGTGCGGCGAAGCTTCCCCTGTGTACCGGGAAAACGCAAGGCTTGCGGCTGTAAGTCAAAATATCAGCCTGGATGTGACCCAGGACGATGGGAATGGAAGATGCCCTGTGGAAAGGCAGCTTGAGAGATTTTGCAAAAATATTTGAAAAAAACTTGACAAAGTGATTTTGCAGGGGTAAGATTAACGCCATAAGACGAAGATGTCAGAAAAACACATCTTCGTCTTTTTTTATTTTTTTATAGGGAGGTAGTCATTATGGATACTACTATGATCATCGACACATTTTGGGTACTTGTGGCAGCTATCCTGGTATTCTTTATGAATCTCGGATTTGCGGCTGTGGAAGCGGGCTTCGCCCGGGCGAAAAACACGGTAAATATTTTGTCCAAAAACTTTATTGTGTTTGCAGTTTCCTCTCTGGGCTTTCTGCTTTTAGGCTGGGGACTGATGTTCGGCGGGGATCATCCCTTTGTGGGAACCAGTAATCTGTTCATTCTGGGAAGCTCAGACCTTTCGTTTTATGACGACACATTGACGTCGAACGTTCCCTTCTGGGGGAAATTTTTCTTCCAGCTTGTATTCTGCGGAACGGCGGCAACCATCGTGTCCGGCGCGGTGGCTGAAAGAATCAAATATGTTTCTTTCATTATTTTTTCCTTTGTGCTGACGCTGATCATTTATCCCATTGTAGGACACTGGGTATGGGGCGGCGGCTGGCTGGCTCAAATGGGATTTATGGACTTTGCAGGTGACACCGTAGTGCATTCCCTGGGAGGCTGGGGCGCTCTGACAGGCGCTATGATCCTTGGGCCCCGTATCGGAAAATACGGCAAGGACGGAAAGGCCCGGGCAATTCCCGGACACAGCATGTCCCTGGCAGTGATCGGTCTGTTCGTCCTGTGGCTTGGGTGGTTTGGCTTTAATCCTGGTTCTACCATGAGTTTTCAGAATCCTTCGGATGTTATGTACATATTGGTTACCACCAATACTTCTGCCATTGCGGCAGTGCTGACCTCAACCATCACCTCCTGGATCTTTTTAGGCAAACCGGACCTTGGCATGACCATCAACGGCTGTCTGGCAGGTCTTGTGGGAATTACCGGCGGCTGCGCTTATGTAAGTGTACAGAGCTCTTTGATCATTGGAGCCATTGCCGGCGTCTTAGTGGTATTTGCAGTTGTATTCTTTGATAAATTAAAAATTGACGATCCTGTGGGTGCAACCTCCGTTCATCTTTGCTGCGGTATATTCGGCACTATTTGTATCGGATTGTTTGCCCAGGAAGGCGTCACCAGTCTTTCCACCAGAAACGGTTTGTTCTTCGGCGGCGGCTTCGGGCTGCTTGGCACACAGGTTGTAGGAATTCTTGCGGTGGCGGTATTTTCCTTTGTGACCACCTCTCTGGTTTGGCTGGCTTTAAAGAAAACCGTAGGCATCCGCGTATCCCGCGAAGAGGAAATTGCCGGACTGGATATTGGAGAACATGGCAACCTTGCTTATCCTGATTTTGCGCCTGCAGCCAGCGCTTCCATGGATGATGAATTCATGGCTGAGACCAAGGAAGGAACGGCTGTCATAGAGACGGAGGAAGCGGCAGTGGATATATCTGCCGAAAAGGCCGTATCAGAAGCTGTCCCTGTGATTCACAAGGAGCGCCAGGGAGCAAAAATGACAAAGGTTACCATCATTACCAACCAGGCAAAATTCAATCAGCTGGAGACGGCCCTGACAAAGCTTGGCGTTACCGGTCTTACCATTTCCAATGTATTTGGGTACGGTATGCAGAAGGGGCATGAGGCTTCCTTCCGAGGAGCCCCCATAGAGGCACGTCTGCTTCCCAAGGTGAAGGTGGATGTGGTAATCTGTAAAATCCCTACCGATACTGTGGTAAACACGGTGCAGAAGGTGCTCTGCACTGGCAAGGTGGGCGATGGCAAGATTTTCGTCTATGATGTGGAGGATGTTGTGAAGGTTCGTACCAATGAGCACGGTTACGACGCTCTTCAGGACGAGGAATAATTCTGACGTTTTCTTTCATATGAAAAAGATATCCTGGGCTGTCCTGGACGGCGCAGGATATTTTTTATTGTAATTGACATTTGGATTTTTCTGCATTATACTTAAAATATAATTATACAGTGTAATATTAAAGTTTTTACTTAAATAAAAGGAGAAAAAATCTTATGAAAAAGCTGTATGTCAATCCAAATGTAAAGAGAGGACATATCAATCCGGAGCTTCAGGGACATTTTTCCGAGCACCTGGGCCGCTGTATTTATGAGGGGATTTACGTGGGAGAGAAATCCTCCATCCCCAACGTAAACGGCATGAGAACGGATGTGGTGGAGGCCCTTAAGGAGATTAAGGTTCCGGTGCTTCGCTGGCCGGGGGGCTGCTTTGCGGATGAATACCACTGGAAGGACGGTGTGGGGCCCAAGGAAAAGCGCAAAAAAATGATCAATACCCACTGGGGAGGGGTGGTGGAGGACAACAGCTTCGGCACCCACGAATTTATGGAGCTTTGCAGGCAGCTTGGCTGTAAGACCTATGTAAATGGAAACCTGGGCAGCGGAACCGTACAGGAGATGAGCGAATGGGTGGAATATATGACCTTTCACGGGGTCTCTCCCATGGCGGATCTGCGGAAGGAAAATGGACATGAGGAGCCCTGGAGGGTGGACTACTTTGGCGTGGGCAACGAAAACTGGGGCTGCGGCGGCAATATGAGGCCGGAGTATTACGGAGATTTGTACCGCAGATACCAGACCTATGTGAGAAATTATGACCCCAAGGCTCCTATTTACAAGATTGCCTGCGGCGCAAGTGCGGATGATTATCACTGGACGGACAAGGTGCTGGAGACTGTCTTTGACCACGGAACCGGTTTTATGAACGGCATGTCTCTTCACTATTACACCCTCTGCACAGGGGATTGGGGGCACAAGGGTTCAGCCACGGATTTTGACGAAGCAGCGTGGTACCGCACCCTGAAGGCCACCCTGAAGATGGAAACGCTCATCAAACGCCATGGAGCCATTATGGATCAATATGACCCGGACAAAAAAATCGGCATGGTCATTGACGAGTGGGGTACCTGGTTTGATGTGGAGCCAGGCACCAATCCGGGCTTTTTGTACCAGCAAAACACTATGCGGGATGCGCTGGTGGCAGGCATTAATCTGAATCTTTTCAACAAGCACTGCGACCGGGTGAAGATGGCAAATATTGCCCAGATGGTCAATGTGCTCCAGGCAGTGATCCTGACTGAGGGTGAAAAAATGATCAAAACCCCCACCTGGCATGTATTTCATATGTACAAGGCTCATCAGGACGGAGAGCTTGTGGAATCCTCCATCGAAAATGAAACCATCGGCGTGGAGGCAGACAGCATGGTGCCAAAGCTTACGGAATCCGTATCCATGGCGCCAGACGGCAGGCTCCATGTAACTCTCACAAATCTGTCGGTGGATTCCTCCGAGGAAATCCAGGGCATTTTTGCCCAGAGTCCTGTGAAGTCGGTGAAGGGAACGGTGCTCACAAACCACTTTAAGGCCCATAACACCTTTGAGGAGCCGGATGTGGTACATACCCGGGAATTTAAGGAAATTTCTGTAGATGGAAACAAGCTTACCTTTACTCTTCCGGCCTGCAGCGTGCTGCATTTGGAGGTGGAGATTTGACAGGAAGGGAAGGCTGCCCGCTAAAGCGGGCAGCTTTTTACCTTGACTTGGAGCGCAGACAGTGATAAATTAATTCCATGTAAAATAAAAGAAACGTCAATTACCGCCGGGTAACGTCTTATTCATTCCGTCAGGCCTTTGCAGGAATGAAGTAAGACGTTTTATTTTGCGGATTTTGGAGGTATGATTTCATGAAAAAAGAGTATTTGTGTCTGCAGGAATTTATCAAATATTCCTCTCTCAATGTGCTGGGAATGATCGGCTTGTCCTGCTATATTCTGGCGGATACCTTTTTTGTGTCAAAGGCTTTGGGGGCAGATGGCCTGACAGCCTTAAATCTTGCTATCCCTGTTTACAGCTTTATCCATGGCAGCGGTCTTATGATCGGAATGGGAGGCGGCATTAAATATGCCATTGTGAAAAGCCAGAAGGATGCAGACAGAGCAGATCGGATTTTTACCAATGCCGCGGCGCTTATGGTAATCATAGCCGGTATCTTTTTCCTTTTGGGCATTTTTGGCACAGGATTTCTGGTCAGACTTCTGGGGGCGGATGAAGCGGTTTTTGAGATGACGCAAACCTATCTTAAGGTGATATTGCTGTTTGCACCCATGTTTATGACGAACAATCTGCTTTTGTGCTTTATCAGAAACGACGGAGCGCCCCAGCTGTCTATGACGGCCATGATCTGCGGCAGCCTGTCCAATGTGGTTTTGGATTATGTATTTATGTTCCCTCTGGGAATGGGGATTTTTGGGGCGGCCTTTGCCACAGGTCTGGCTCCGGTGATCAGCATTTTAATACTCATGCCCTTTTTCGTAAAGAAGAGAAATCAGTTTCATCTGCGAAAGAGAAGGCTTTCGGCACGGCTTTTTTGCGGCATCTTTTTAAACGGAGTGCCGTCCCTGATCACAGAGGTCTCCTCAGGAATTGTGATGATTGTATTTAATACCCTTTTGCTTGGGCTGGCAGGCAACATCGGGGTTGCCGCCTACAGTGTGATTGCCAATCTCTCCTTGGTGGTGATTTCTATTTATACGGGAATTGCACAGGGAATACAGCCTATTGTCAGCAGCAATTTCGGAAAGGGAAACAGGAAGCATGTGGAGGCGATTCTTCGGTATGCCCTGATTGCAGCGGCAGTGGTGTCTGTCCTTGTTTATGGGGTGGTCTTTTTGGGGGCTGAGGGTATTGTGAGCGTGTTTAACAGTGAGCAGAATGCACAGCTGCAGGAAATTGCAGTCACTGGAATGAGGATTTACTTTACTGCTTGTATATTTGCAGGCTTCAATATTATTGTGGCTGTGTATTTTACCGCAACGGAGCATGTCCTTCCGGCACATATCATTTCCCTTCTGCGTGGTTTTGCTGTTATTATTCCTATGGCGCTTGCGCTGTCGGCGGCGGGTATTTTGGGAGTCTGGTCGGCATTTCCCGCAACGGAGCTTTTGGTGGCCCTGCTTGGAACAGTCATGCTTTTGAAAAGAAAAAAGAGCCATCCATCTGGGGTTTCTGTGTTATAATTCTATGTAACCAGGCGTTTGCGAAACTCGCTCCCTGATATCAGAAATTGGGCATAATAACCAAAATAAGGGTGACTAGCCACTGCTTCGGAACCCGTTTTTGGTTATTATGACCAGATTCGTGACTTTGCCAGCGAGTTTTGCAATTACCTATTCTATGTAACAGACATAAGGAGGAAAGTAATGTTTGATTATAAGGATACCGTGGATGGGCTGATACAAAAGGAGATAGAGGAGGGAAGACTTGCGGGGGCAAGTCTTTTGGTGCGCTGCCGTGACAGAGAGGTTTATTTCAACGCCTACGGACAGGCGGATATGGAAAAGAAAAAACCAATGAGGAGAGATACCATTATCCGGCTTTTTTCCATGACAAAGCCCATTACGGCAGCAGCCGTTATGATTTTGGCCCAAAGAGGGGAACTTGATTTAAAGGACCCGGTGTCCAAGTATCTTCCCTACTTTGCGGGGCAGACGGTCTGGACTCCCCAGGAAAGGGTGCTTCCGGTAAACCGGGAGAACACCATCACCGATCTTTTGAACATGACCTCGGGCATTCCCTATCCTGATTTGTCCCATGTGCCGGGCAGGCGTATGGATACTGTTTTCAAAGAGCTTTGGGAGCGCAGAAAAAGGGGAGAGCGGGTGGATACCCAGGAGTACTTAAGGAGAATTGCGCAGATTCCTCTGTGCTTTCAGCCTGGTGAAAGATGGATGTACGGACTGTCTGCGGATGTGCTGGGCGGCGTGGTGGAAGCGGTCAGCGGGATGACCTACGGCGCGTTTTTGAAAAGAGAGCTGTTTGAGCCGCTGGAAATGCCGGACACAGGCTTTTTGGTTCCGGAAGAAAAGAGGGAACGCTTTGCCCAGATCTATCAGTGGGAGGAAGAGGGAAAAAGGCTTGTGCCCTATGAGGATTCCCACCTGGGAGAATATTACGGGGAGGATACGTCCTTTGAATCCGGCGGCGCAGGACTGGTATCCACGATTGACGATTACAGCCATTTTACGGAAATGATGCTGCACAAAGGGGAATATAACGGAAAACGCATATTGGGAAGAAAGACGGTGGAATTTATGACCAGTGACCGTCTGACCAGAGAACAAAAGTCGGGATTAAACTGGGACAGCACGGCGGGATATGGTTACGGATGCCTGATGCGCATTCTCATAGATCAGGGGGAGGCCGGAACCATAGCGCCCCTTGGAGAATACGGCTGGGATGGCTGGACGGGCAATTATGTAACCATGGACCCGGAGGATGATATGACGCTTATCTTTTTCATGCAAAGATGCGGCTCCGGGTGTACACCCTTGGTGAGAAAGCTGCGGATGGCCACCTTCGGGGCCCTGGAGGAGCTGATGGGCAAAAAGGACTAGAGAGAAAGCAGACTTCTCTCTAGTCCTCTTCCCTATCAAAATCGTCCACGTCTGCGGCGACTGCAGCGGTAACAGAAGCGGCTACAGCGGCGATTACGGCGAAAATGATGATCAACAATCCGCCTGCAAGAATCAAAAACATAGGTCTCCCCCTTTCTTTGAGAGCTATTCCACAAAGGAATTGCTTATGATATAAAATTCCTCCTGGCTGGGAAGGTATTTCTTTTCCAATGCTTCAAAGCCCTGGTCATAGCTTTGCGCTTCCTGTTCATTTATATTCATGACAGGACTTTCCCGGTAAAACCATTTTCTGCCGTCGAAAACGCCTGGAATCAGTTCCTTTACCAGCATTCCCGCAGGATACCTTCCCTGTGGCCATTTGCTGTCCGCAACACAGACGTTAAACTTTTTACAGCTTTGAAATCCCCGGCTCACATAGTTGGCGGGGCTCCCAAAGATGACGATGCTGTCATAACCCATTTCCACGGCCCGCTGAAAGGAATGCTCCATGAGCTGCTTTCCATAGCCCATTCTCTGATATTCGGGCGAGATGGAGACCGGACCAAAGGTAAGGGTTTCTTTTTCTGTACCGCTTTCATCGGTCAGCATTGCCCTTGTATACATGATATTGCCAATCACCTGGCCGTCCATTTCCGCCACAAAATCTAATTCCGGTATGAAATCCTGATGGCTGCGCATGATGTGAACCAGATAATGCTCCGTACATCCCGGCATATAGCGGTTATAGAAAGCCTGCCTTGTGATCTGCTCTACCGTTTCGTAGTCCTCTATTCTTTCATTGCGAATATTCAGCATGACAAATCCTCTTAGCTTTTTTTCTTTTCCTTTATGTGATAATATGATGTTGAGGTCAAAAGGGTTTTCAGTCACAAATCCTCAGAATTGTTTGTCATCTGCAGGAGCAACTTGACTCCGAAGCCGCAAACAATTCTGAGAATTTGTGACAGGGAGACCTTTTGACCCTGACATCATAATATTAATTTAATACAAATATTACGATATGTAAAGGAGGGGAATTGCATGAATTTCATGACCGCGTCTATTTATTTCAGTTATCTGCAGGCCATTATAGAATTGGCTGCCAACATTCTGATTATAGCCTGCGCTATAAGCTATCTGAGAAACAAAAAATAACCCCTTTTTGTTTCACTGGGCGTAATCACCAAAATAAGGGCGACGAGGCACTGCTTTGAAGCCCGTTTTTGGCGATTATGACCAGTTTCGTGACTTTGTCAGCGAGTTTCGCAGTCACCTGCAGGAATTTAAAATACACCTGCAGGAATTTAAAATAGGGGGTTGACAAATAACCCGGTCAGGGTGTAGATTGTAAATCACCAACAAGAATGTTTCCATTCAAATTTTATTTTTTCTTAAGCTGAATCAGCTGATTTTCCAATGTATTTTTTATGAAGCTATACGGCGTTGTACTTTTCCTTTCCGTTTTTGGATGATTGCCGCGAAATGGATTTTTGGGGAACGCCGTCAATATCGCAGAAATGTCCGTTTTGGCGGACGGGGAGGTATCAGAATGAAAACGCAGGATGACGTTTTGCGGCAGCTTCCGGTATCCGGTGACATGGAGGAAAAGCTGCAGGCGCTGGTAAATGATTACACCACCAGAAAGCAGCCGTCCCTGATGCAGATGAAGCGGGGGCTTTTAAGCAAAGAGGATTTTCTGAGGGAGGCCTCGGAACACATAGCGGCCTATTATTCCACGCCGGGAGGCGATAAAGAGCTGCTGGGGCTGTTTGAACAGTATATTTTCGGTTACTCCAGATTGTCGCCGCTGATAGACGACAGTACCATATCGGATATCCGCGTGGTAAGCTTTGATCAGATCCGCATCAAACGAGAGGGAAAACGGCAGGATGCCGGAATCGCATTTCAAAGCCCCAAGGAGTACAGGCAGTTTATTGATTATGTGGCCACCAGAAACCAAGTGAATGTGTCCAATCTCAACGCCATACAAAGGTTTACAGACACGGAAAGCCATCCGGATTTTATTCTGAGATTTACGCTTTCCATGCCTCTTGTAAATACCTGTAAGGAACCCTATCTCTGCATTCGCAAAATTCCAAAAAATTTTCCACAGATGAAAGAATTGATTGAAAAAGATATGCTGGATTTGGAGACGGCGCAGCTTTTGATTCAAAGATTTCGAAAAAGCTCAACCTTAATCTGCGGCGGAAATTCTTCAGGGAAGACCACGCTGTTAAATGCACTGAAGGAGACCCTGCCGGATGATCTGGCGGTGCTTGTGACCCAGCAGGCAGATGAGCTGACCACGAAATTCCACCCGGATATGATGTTTCTCCATTCCCTTCCCGGAACAGGGGAAAGTCAGGTGAGCTATGACTTGAAGCATATCAGCATTGCGGGTTTGACCATGGATGTGGATTTTTTTATCATCGGGGAGGTGAAGGGAGCGGAGGCCCTTTATCTTTTGAATGCAGCCTATACAGGGCAGATATGCGCGGCCACTATTCATGCGCCCTCTGCGGACCGGGCGCCGGATAAGCTGGTGGATTATGCCATGTATGACAGCCGCTATTCCAGAGATGAATTGATGAAGATGCTGGACTGCTTTCAGACGCTGATTTTTATGGAGCACTACAAAGTAATGGAGATTTTTCATTGTAAGGGCTGGGACGAGGAAAAAAGAAAACTAATTTTTGAAAGGATTTTATAACAGGTCATGGGTGTGAGAAGCATTATTTTCGGCTGTATTTTTCTAGGGTTTTACCTGCTTTTCCGGAGGATACGCTGGCTGGAGGAAATCACTGCATTTCTGCAGAAAACGCAAAACGGCATGGAGGAGGCGGCAAGGAAACGAAGCCTGCTAAACAGGCGTAATCTTCTGCAGATACACAAGGAGTATTCCTTTCTGCTCCTGCTGGAGCGCCAGTTAAGCTATGCGGGACTGAACGGACATTTCCCCTTTTACTGCGTAGAAATATGGATTGTCTGCAATGTGACAGTCCTGGCGGGGGTGTTCCTGGCAGGCTTTCTTTTATCCGGGGGCGTGGCAGCAGCGGCGGCCGTGGCTACTGCCTTAGGAGGAGAGTATTTGTTTTTTAAGCTTCGCAGAGCAAGGGCCATGCGGTCCGTAAATGATAATCTCATGAAATTTCTTGATTTTCTAGGTAATTACAGTATCACAGCCGGAGAAGTCACCGGCATTCTCAATCAGGTGAGTAAATATATGGATGAACCCTTAAGAAGTGCGCTGGACCAGTGCTATTATGAGGCACAGATCACGGGAGATGCGGGGCTTGCCCTTTTATCCATGGCGGAAAAAATAGAGCACCCTAAATTTAAGGAGCTTGCCAGGAATCTGGAGATCAGCATCCGATACTGCGCTGATTTTACGGCCCTTGTACAAAGCAGCCGGAAAAATATCAGGGAATATCTTCGGAATGTGGAAGAACAAAAGAGTATGCTGCGGGAAGGAATGTTGAATATGCTGCTTTTGCTTGCCATGTCCGGGGCTGTGCTTCTTATGGCGGACAGCCTGATTGAGGTCTCTGTCTGGGAAATTCTATTTCATACACTGCCAGGCAGAGCAGCCCTTGGAATTCTGGCTGTGGTTGTGCTGCTGTTTCTGGGGAAAATCAACAGGATACATTAAAGAATAAAACGTTTGGAATGGAAAGGAGAAAAACTTTGGGAGAAGCACAGCTGAAAATATGGCTTGCGGTTTTGCCTGCCGCAGCCTCGGTACTTTTGTTTATGCTTTTGATATCACTGCAGGCGGCTTTCCGCCCAAGACGTTTGATTCTGAAGGCATACGAGGAGCTGTCCGGATTTTTAAAGGTCAGGGGACAGGAAATGGCATGGTATCAGACAAGCGGCGCGTGGCTGCAGAAAAACGGAGCTTCCTTTCACTTTGGCAGATGGATGAATCCGGTATGCTTTCTGGCAGTGAGAACGGTGGCGGCCGCCATAGGACTGGGAGCTTTTCTTAGAATTTCATGGGCTGCAGGAGTGCTGGCTGGGGGATTTTTGTTTTTTCTTCCGGGGCTGTTGCTTGTCTGGCAGAACAAAAAGGACAATGAGAGGATGCTTCCTGAGCTGCGGCTGGTTTATAACGCGCTGGAAATTCAAATAAAGGCCGGAGTCTATGTGACTGACGCGCTGGCGGAATGCTATGGAAGTGTTGGAGAGAGGAGACTGCGTCAGGCATTTTTGGACCTTACCGGAGATATTGTGATGAAAGCGGACATATACGAAGCTCTGGAACGGTTTCAGGAAAAATTCGACAACCGTTATGTGGATTCTCTGTGTATCACCGTGCTGCAGGCATTGGAATCGGGGCAGGCTGTGGAGCTTTTGCGTGATATCGGAGAGCAGGTTAAGGATATGGAGACCATGGTATTGGAGCGCAAAAAAGCTTCCCTGGACAGAAGCATGACCTTTTATCAGCTGGGAGTGCTGACTGCGGCGCTGGGGGTGGCTCTCTATGCCTGTGTCATGGATATGTTTGCAGCGGCTGCAGGATTTTAAATGGAGCCGGACAAAAGAAAAAGGAAAGGAAGGTTTTATGATGGAAACTGGAAAAAGGAGACAAATTGCAGTTTATGTAAAAGAAATGCTTTCAAAAGGATGGGAGCGCGTAACGGGAAGAGCCCTTCAAAAGGAGGATGGGATCGACGGAATCCTTGTGACGGTTGGATTGTGCATCATAGCGCTTTTGCTCTGTGTGGTAATGAAGGACAGTCTGAAGGTATTTATAGAGACTATCGTATCGTCCCTGACAACAGAGGCGCAGAATATTCTTACAGGAGTATAGCACAGGAGAAAAATGATATGAAAAAAGAGACGGGGAATATAGGGAATCTTCTCATGACGGGAATCTGTATTCTCGCAATGACCATAGTGATGGCAGTCTATTTGGACTGTACGGAGCTGATCAGACAAAAGGGGCAGGTAAGCCAGCTGGCCAGAAGGTATATTTTGAAAATGGAAACCACAGGCTGTCTGGAGGCCGGAGACCGCGGACGGCTGCTTTTAGAGCTTGAGGAAATAGGGGCAACGCAGATCGACCTGACAGGCACCACGTTAAACCAGGCGCCCTACAGCGCTCCGGTGACTTTGAAAATACAGGGAAAGCTGGGAGGGAAATTTACATTTGAAGAAAAAAGAGTGTCTACCTCCAAAAATTAAAAGCCTGCTGGGAAGAGGTCTGGGAAAAAAGGAAAAAGCACAGGCGGAAGCCGCAGCGGGAGTGTTTTTTGTGGTTTTTCTCAGTATTCTTTTATATTCCTTGCTCCAGATCGAAGTTTACCGGGCGTCAGCTCTCTATCTGGAGGATGCGCTGGCGGCGTCAAATCTGGCATCGGCAATTATTGATATTGAGGAATATGGGAGCACCCAGAATCTGATCATAGGCGATCCCCTTCTTGCTTTTGACAGGTATACCACGGCGTTAAAGGGAAATTTGAATCTGGACGACAGCTGGCAGTGCGAAAATAAGAGAATGATATCCGGCAGGGTGGAGGTTATAGATTATGTGATTTATAACTGTGTAAAGGAAAAGATATATGCCTGCCGCGTGGGAGAGGAGGGGATTTTGGCAAGCTGGGAAGGAACATTGGGACAGGAGAGGGCTCCAAATGGAATTTTAGTGGAATCCACAGGGGTGTACAGTGAAATCACATTTCCGGTGGAAGGAATTTTGGGAGTGTGTACCCAGGCCAGAAAAGGGAAGCTTGTGGATATTGTCGCAAATGATTGAGAAGGGAGAGTTTTATGAAGCTGCGAAAAAAGAAAAAATTGGAAAGCAGAGAAGCGGGAGCCGGCCGGGGCTGGATTATCAGTATTGCAGCGGCATTTATTGCTGCGCTGGCAGTTTATGGAGTGATGCTCAGCTTAGAAAAAAATATGCTGACACAGTATGAAAAGGGATGTATTTACGTGGCAGCCAGACAGATTCCGGAAGGACAATATATCACGGAAGAAAATTGCGGGGACTATTTTGTGAAAAAGGAATTGGATAAAAGCTGTATTCCCCAAACGGCTATCAGCAGCCCCAAACAGGCACAGGGGTTGATTGCAATTACTGGAATCGAGGAAGGCGTTTTGCTTACGGAGGGTATGTTTGAGGAATTAAACGAAATCACAAGCAAATTGGAAAATCCTGTGATAGCCGGGTTTAAAGCAGAGGATTTGTATCAGGTTGCAGGAGGCGTTCTGCGTTCCGGAGACCGCATACATATCTATTCTGTGAAAGAGGAAGGTAAAGAGGCTTCCACTGTGTGGAAGAATGTTTTTGTACAACAGGTATTTGATACGTCGGGAAACCGGATTTCCAATGAAGACGGCGACACGGCGGCACAGCGGATAAATATATATCTTGCGGAGGAGGATGTGGAGCGTTTTTACGAACAGCTTTCTGCCGGTTCCCTGCGGGCGGTAAAGGTATGTGATTAAAGTGCATCAGCTGTGCTTTTCTGCTGCTTTGCAGCTGAACCTGCTCATGTCCGGGCACTGTAATGCTTGCGAAATGCTTCCATTTGTGTTATTTTTTATCAAGACAAATGGCAGATGCAGGAATCAGGCAGTGTACCTTGAAAACTGCATAGGCCGGAAAACTTTACAATCATTTAATTGTAGTATGGGGGATTTTCCATACGGAAAAGGGGGGTTATGAAAAAGAAAGCAGTAAATGCAGCATTCTGCCTGGCTGTGTCCCTGATGCTGGCGCTTGCAGGCTGCGGGAGCACAGCGGAAGAGGGCGCGGGAGGACAGACCCAGGTGCTGGATGAAAGGGAAGTGGAAGTACAGGAAGAAAAAGAGGTGGTGGCCACCGGAAAGATCACCATGGAGCCGGAGGAGACGGAGGAAGCAGAGCAGACGGCGGAAACAGAGGAAACGAAGGAAGCGGCCGGGACGGAGGAGACAGAGGAAACGGAACAGGCGGCAGCAGAAACAGCGGAGGAAACAAAGCAGGCAGCTGCTTCCCAAAGCACTAAGGCCGCCCAGACGAAGGAAAGCACAAAGGCCTCCAGCAGCACCGGCAGCACGGCGGCGTCGAAGCCTGCGGAAAGCCAGGCAGCCTCCGGCAGCGGAACCGGCAGCACGGCGGCGTCGAAGCCTGCGGAAAGCCAGGCAGCCTCCGGCAGCGGAACGGGCAGCACGGCGGCGTCCAAGCCTGCAGAAAGCCAGGCAGCCTCCGGAAGCAGCACAGGCAGCACAGCGGCATCCAAGCCTGCAGAGGCCCACACCCACAGTTTCACGTCTGTGAAAATTTCGGACGCTGACTGCGAATCCGGCGCCGTGTATGAGGAACGGTGCAGCTGCGGGGCCACAAACGGCACCCACACGGAGGGCAGCGGCCTGGGCCATGACTACCAGTACAGCGGCCCCTACGTGGCAGCCACCTGCTCCGGCGGGGGGATTGATGAAGACAAGTGCACCCGGTGCGGCGCCATAAGGTGGACAAATGTGCCCGCCCTCCCCCACAGCTGGACGGAGACCCTGACCTACGGGGGAAACTGCATCAGCCCCCAGGAATACACTATCACCTGCAGCGTGTGCGGGGCCCCCGGCGGCACCCGGCTGGGAGACTATACGGACGACCATGACTGGCAGACAGTGTCCTGGCAGGAAGCAGACCCGGTGACCATGGAGTACATCACAGTCACCAAGGTAAAATGCAGCCGCTGCAATGCGGAACAGTAACGGAATAAAAAAACATTGTAAAGGAACCGGAGAAATCCGGTTCCTTTCTGCGTGGAAAAAAACAGAAAGAAGGGATAAGCCTATGAAGAAAAAAAGGAAGAAGCCCGGCAGGCTGCTTTTGTCCCTGGGGGCGGCGGCCTTTGCGGCGGCCCTCCCCGGCCTGTCCTTAAAGGCCGAGGCTGCGGGGAGCATCTATGAAAGCCCCTATGTGAGCTTCTCCCCGGACGGGGCATGGTGGACGGTGGCGGAGGACCTGCCGGAGGGGACCCAGGGGAATTTTAAGGACCCGGCCTGCTGGTATGACTCTGACACCGTGGTGGATACAGGAATAGAGAGCACCCTGCGGGGGCTGGAGACGGGGGAGCACTATTATGCCTATGACAGAAACGGGATCATCCCGGTGGGGTACTGGGAGATCGGATACCGGGGGGCCAACTGCTGCCACACCAACGGCGGCGCCACTGACATCGGGGGGATCACGGACATCAACAACAGCCGCCTGTGCCTGCAGCCCTACTGGTCCGGATGGCTGGCCTACTGCGCGGACTGCGGGCAGCGGATTGTAAACCGGCTCCATTACATGAGCCTGGATGCGGTGAGTTCCATCAACGCCATCGACGTGGACATTTCCTATTTTTACCTGTGCCCCAACGAGAACGGGGACGGCACCCAGTGCAGGCACCTGGAACAGGGAGCGCCCGCTTACCCACACCAGTGCAGCGCGGTTTCCTGGAACCGGTACCAGGTGGTTTATGATGCCAGTGCAGATACCGTGAAAGGAATGATGGCCCCAAGTTTCCATATATACAACAATGCAGAGGAGTATGAGGGGAGCCGGGTCACCCCCCAGACGAGGCTGAGCCTGAACACCTATTCCCGGCCGGGGTATGAGTTTGTCTGCTGGAACACAGAGCCGGACGGCAGCGGCACTTCCTACGGGGACGGGGCGGAAATCCGGAACCTGACCGCAGAGGAGTACGACAAAGCGGCGGGAAAGGGAGTGGTGACCCTGTATGCCCAGTGGAAAAAGACCACAAGCACCCTCCTGGTCGACCCGGCAGGCGGCACTTACGAGGGGAAAAGCGGGACGCAGGCTGTCACCCAGGGATACGGCACTTTTTATGATGCGGACCCGGAAAAGATAACGGCCCCCGGGGGGCATACGGTGTCCTTTGAGACCAACGGAGGGAGTGAGATCGCCCCCATCACGGGAACCCAGCATTTTTCCCACTGGGAGTTTTCCCATGACGAAGCCCTGCCGGGGGACGGGGTGTTCTCCTCAGAGAAAAACAGGTACCTGTTCCGGGGCCCCCAGGACGCCGTGGACAGGCTGCAGGCGGCATACGAGAAGGACGCCATCATCCTGCCCACGCCGGAGAAGCCAGGCTCCTCCTTCGGGGGCTGGTACAAGGATCCGGAGTGCACTGAGCCGGCGGGGGCAGGCGGGGATGAATACACGCCCTCCCAGGATGAAACCCTGTATGCCCTGTGGGCGGAGCTGGTGCTCCAGTCCCGGGACAACTACACGGCAAACGGCGGGAAGGGGGCAGTGGACCTGGCATGGCAGCAGAAGGACAGCGCAGACAAGAGCTACAGGCTGTACCAGAGCCGGGACGGGGTGCATTTTTCACAGATCTACGGCGCAGAGGAGACCATAGACCGGAATGCCTCCGATGAAACCTTCTCCTACAGCGGCAGCATGCGCCAGTACACGGTGCCCTATACGGGCTTTTACACCCTGTCCGCTTACGGGGCACAGGGCCAGGGCTGGCAGGACATCCCGGGCGGCCTTGGGGGAAGCGCGGAAGGGAAGTTTTATTTAAAGAAGGGGGACGTGCTCTCCATCCTGGCAGGCGGAACCGGCGGATACGGCGGCGGGGGAACCGGCAGTGTCTATGGAACCGGCGGGGGCAGGACAAGCATTGTCTCCCGGATGCAGGGCACCCTTTTAGTGGCCGGAGGAGGCGGCGCGGCCACCCCCATGGGCGCGGGAGGCGCAGGAGGGGCCGGGGGAAGCCAGACCTCTTCTGCGTCCGGCGGAAGCGGCGGAGCCGGAGGAGGCGGCGGATACAGGGGCGGCAGCGCCGGGGAGCTGGTCATCCATGAGCATACGGACGAATGCTATTATGTGAAGGACCTGTCCTACACCTACAGCACGGCTGGCATACACACCATCGCAGGCTGGGGCCTCAGGGGGGCCAGGAGATTTGCCGGATGCACAAGCCCCAGCTGGGTGACTGATGAAAATGGCATGACGGAAAGCAGCCTGATCCCCACAAAAGGGAACCCCACGCTGGAAATCGACCTGCATGTGAACGCCTGGTCCAACAACGCCATGCAGACTTATGTCTATGTAACGGTTTATGACAGCAGCAGGCGGCAGATCTACAGCTGGCGGGCGGATGAGTACAGCCAGGTGACAGACGGGAATCCCGGGGAATCCTGGGAGGACGGGGACGGCTGGCACGGCACGCCGGACGTTTTTGACATTGAAACGGTGCTTTCCGTGGATGTGTCAGGGACAGACGGCGTCTGGGTGGCATACGGGATCGGCACCACCAGCCGGGATGACGAGGGAGAGCCCTTTGCGGCCTGCCACTATGGCTATAACCTGAACACCATTTCCCTGTCAGGGGGCGTGGAAAAGGAACTGATCTGCGGGTACAAGGAAGGGGAGGTCATCTCTGCAAAGCCTGCCTATGGGGGGACCAGTTATGTAAATACCGCTGCCGCATCCACTTACCAGAGCAGGGCCGGTGTAAGAAGCGGAAACGGCTCTGCCTCCATAGCAGTAAACACGGTGGGCTTTATGGACGCCCTTTCCTTAAACGGTGTAACAGCTACGGACTATGCAGCGCCGGATGCAGTGGATGCAGACAGTGTGGAAATAGAAGCGGCGGGAGCCGGGGCCGTGCTGGTGTCCTTTGACAGGCCGGAGGATAACGGCACACCCTACTATCACAGGGCGGAATCCTATCTGACAGGGACGGCTTCCCTTTTATGCACCTCCAATATCACAAAGAACATCCTCACAAGCGGCGTGGCAGGATACTATTATGTGCTGGACACAGAAGAGAAAACTGCTGCAGGAGCCGGAAACGGCAGGTTTACGGCGGATGAGAGCCTGACGGTGCAGGCAGGAGGACAGGTGCAGTACCTTCATGTAGCGGCAGTGGACATAGCAGGAAATGTAGGGGAGACAGCCCACATTCCCATTAACGAAGGGGAAGTGCTGTGGAAGCTTTATACCAGGCAGCTTTCCATTGAGGAAGCAGACAATGTGTATCCTGCAGGCCGGGAAAAAACCTGGTATGTGCGGGCGGACGGCAGCACCCCGTTTACACTGCGCCACAGCGCATACATGGACGGTACCGCCAGCAGGGACTATCAGATCAACTATACCATCTTCCAGACCAGGACGGAGGGAAGCATCGGCAGAAATATCGTGTTTACGCCAAGCCATGACATCAAAGACGGTACCATCCTGACAAAAGCTGCGGAGCTTTCCTATACTGTGGAAGGAGAAACGCTGCTTGGGCAGTATCCTTACATTGTCACGGAGAGAAGCAGCCGGAACCGGGAGCTTTCTGCCACCCAGAAGTTTACCTTAGACAGGGCAGCCCAGGGACAGCAGATAGAGGTTGCGCCCATGGCCGGGGCGGCCCATGCACAGGGAATACAGTACACAGAGGAAAGTGCGGACCGCTTAAATGGCATTGTGCTGATCGGAGACGGGGAGGCGCCTGTGGTAAACGGCCTGGAGCTTTTGGAAAACAGGGAGCTGATTGACAGAAGGGAGGGAACCGTCACCCTGGATGTGACAGCGGCGGATGCCCTGAGTGGGGTGAAGGAATTTTATATAGTGATAGAAAACAGGGATAATGCTGCCACCCAGACCTACACCGGGGATGAAAATGGGAGGATACAGATCGAGATTACAGCGGATGAGCCCATTTTCAGCGGGGATTTCACCGTTACGGCCCGGGCGTTGGACAATGTGGGGAATGTGGCGGAAAAGACCTGCAGCGTCACAGAATTTGCCCTGGAGGCAGAGGTGGAAAGAATCTTAGAGCCCCATACGCCGGTATTTAAGAGGGGGGAAAGCGGCATTTTAACGGTCACGGTCTGGGGCTATGCAGACCGGGTAGAGGTGGAATTTCCAAAAGAGCTGACAGATTTAAACCCGGATTTGAACCAAACCTATGTGTACACGGATGCACCCCAGTACAGGCAGGAGGAGAAGCTGCAGTTTATGATTCCCCTGTATGCCCCGGAAAAGGAAAGCTATACCATAACGGTCCGGGCCTATAAGGGAGACAGGAGGCTGGAGGAGCATCCACGCCTTGGGGTGGTATCTGTGGAGGGCAGTGTACTGCAGGATTTTAGGACAAGGCTGAGGTAAGGGGATATGCTGATATTTCTAATGACCCGGGGAGCGTTATTTCAAATCTGCAGTCTGGACAAGGAAATGAAGGGCTGCGAAGAAATACTGCGCGGAAAGGGAGCGGCTGTGTTTGGAGCTTTATGCTGCATAAACGGCGTAATGGCCTATATCCTTGCAGCACAAAAAGCCAATGCCTTTTTTCAGGGGCCGGCGGATGACTGTTACGCAGGTCTTGTGCGTTATCTGCTTTTTTGTGTAACGGCGGCCTGTTTTTTACTGGCTTGCATAGAGGACTGCTGGATATGCCAGGTTCATAATTTTGTGTGGTGGACCGGGGCGGCTGCGGGGGCGGGACTGTTATTTTCTGCCGGAGAAAACAGAGGGAATGTGTTCGATTTACTGCTGTTTATTCTTCTGCAAGAGCTTTTCTTCTGCCGGTTTTACGGGAGGGCCGATTGCCACAGCTTCTGTGTCTGCGCCATGGTACAGTGTGCCCTTGGCGCAGGATTTACAGCCTATCTTTTTTTGATGCTTTTGGCTGTAGGGATGCTTGGCCTGGTACAGGCATTTCGGCACAATATAAATAAGAAGGGAAATCTGAAAATTCCTGTCCCCTTTCTGCCGTATATTACCATATCTCTTTGGCCGACGCTTTTTCTTGTATATTTATTCAAACATAGTTGATTTTTTCCCAGAAAGGTGATATATTAATCCAGATTCAAAGTATGTTTCAGGAGGATGTAATTATGAAAAAAATAATTGCCATGACCCTTGCTGCGGTAATGTGCGCAGCGGCACTTACGGCCTGCGGCAGCGACGCTGCAAATGCAGACGTGCAGAGCACTGTTTCAGAGACGCAGAGCGCGTCCACCGAAAGCGCTTCTACAGAAGCACAGGAGACCCAGGCTGCTTCTGAGGAAAGTGCTTCCACAGAGGCAGAGACTGCAGACGGCGACAATGTGCTGATTGTAGGAACCAATGCCGAGTTCCCGCCCTTTGAGTATGTGGGGGATGACGGAGAACCCGACGGCTTTGATATTGCGCTGATTAAGGCGATCGGCGAGAAGCTGGGTATGGAGGTACAGGTGGAGAACATGGAGTTTAACTCCCTGATTGCTTCCATCGGCACTAAGATTGACGCAGTCATCGCAGGCATGACCGTGACAGAAGAGCGCGCGGCTGCAGTGGATTTTTCCGACACCTATTATGAGGCTGTACAGTCTGTGATTGTTCCTGCAGATTCTGACATTAAGGCGGCTGCGGATCTGGAGAACAAGACCATCGGCGTTCAGCTGGACACCACCGGCAACTTTATCGCAGACGAAATTCCCGGAGCTACGGTGCAAGCTTATAATAAGGGCGCTGATGCGGTAAACGATCTGATCAACGGAAGAGTGGACGCTGTCATCATCGATACCAATCCGGCACAGGTGTTTGCACAGCAGTTTGAGGGAGAGCTGGTTGCGCTGGACGGTGCGGACTTTGATTTTGAGGCGGAGTACTATGCGATTGCCCTTCCCAAGGGAAGCGATCTGGTGGAAAAGGTAAATCAGGCCATTGCCGATCTGAAGGCAGACGGCACCTTTGACGCTCTGGTGGCACAGTATATCGGCGAAGTGGAATAGTTATTTTGTATAAATAAACAAATTTCGCACATTTTGGAGGATAATGGTTGTACCGTTATCCTCTTTTTGGTATGATAGATATCATGATATCTATATCTATCACGACAAAAGAAAGAAGAGGATTCTGAGCTATGGAATGGTTAAATTCTGTCTGGCTGAAGATTGAGGCCGCCTTTATCACGGGAGACAGGTGGAAGCTGTATGTAAGTGGTCTTGGAATTACCATGGAGGTGGCTTTTTTTGCGGCTATCATCGGTGTGGTCATAGGCACTGTGGTGGCGTTTATGAAGCTGTCGCGCAGAAAAAACGGCAAGCCCACCATATTGACCCATATTGCGGGAATTTACATTGACATTATCAGAGGTACGCCCTCTGTCCTGCAGCTGATGATCATGTGGTTCGTGGTACTGGCAAGCTGTAAGAACGGAATTCTGGTGGCCAGCATCACCTTCGGGATTAACTCCGGGGCTTATGTGGCGGAGATTGTCCGTGCTGGGATTCTGGCGGTGGATAAGGGACAGACGGAGGCAGGCCGTTCCCTGGGACTGAACAACTTTCAGACCATGCGCTATATTGTCATACCCCAGGCGTTTAAAAATGTGCTTCCTCCTCTGGGAAACGAGTTTATCGTGCTGATCAAAGAGACTGCCATTGTAGGCTATGTAGGGCTCAGCGATCTGACCCGTGTATCCAATCAGGTGGGCTCCAGGCTGTTTGACTCCTTTACGCCACTGGTAGGCGCGGCGATCGTCTATTTTATCATCATTAAAATATTGACCAAGCTGCTGGAAAAACTGGAGAGGAGGCTGCGGAAAAGTGATAACCGTTAAGGATCTGCATAAAAAATTTGAGGACAACCATGTTTTGCGTGGAATCAACTATGAGATACAGCAAGGGGAAAAGATCGTGGTCATAGGCCCTTCCGGATCGGGGAAAAGCACCTTTTTACGGTGTCTGAATCTGCTTGAGACGCCCACAAGCGGAGAAATATGGTTTGACGGACAAAACATTACCGATCCCAAAACAGATATCAACAAGGTGAGAGAGCATATGGGTATGGTGTTTCAGCACTTTAATCTGTTCAATAACCTTACCATCATGGACAATATCACCCTTGCGCCCATAAAGCTAAAGCTGATGAAGCCCGAGGAGGCGAAGGAAAATGCGCTGAAGCTGCTAAACCGGGTGGGGCTTTCCGAGAAGGCCGACGCCTATCCCAGCTCTTTGAGCGGCGGGCAGAAGCAGAGAATTGCCATTGTCCGTTCTCTGGCCATGAGCCCGAAGGTGATGCTGTTTGACGAGCCCACCTCCGCCCTTGACCCGGAAATGGTGGGAGAGGTTTTGGAGGTTATGAGAGAGCTGGCAGAAAGCGGCATGACCATGGTGGTGGTGACCCACGAGATGGGCTTTGCCAGAGAGGTGGGAACCAAGGTAGTGTTTATGGATCAGGGGAATATCGTGGAGGAAAATACCCCGGCTCAGTTTTTTGCAAATCCCAAGAGTCCCAGACTGCAGGAGTTTCTTTCCAAAGTGCTGTAGGAGCGAGGACTCTGCAAAGGTGAAAGGACAGGGCAATGATAACCATTTCATTATGTATGATTGTAAAAAATGAAGAGAAGGTACTGGCACGGTGCCTGGACAGCATTGCGGATCTGGTGGATGAAATTATTATTGTGGACACAGGCTCCAGTGACAGTACAAAAGAAATTGCAGCCCGGTATACCGGGCTGCTTTACGACTTTCTGTGGACGGATGATTTCAGTGCGGCCAGGAATTATGCCTTTTCCAAGGCCACTAAGGAATATATTTATTCTGCGGATGCGGACGAGGTGCTGTCGGAGGAAAACAGAGAGCGCTTCCGGATATTGAAGGAAACACTGCTTCCTGAGATTGAAATTGTCCAGATGAAATATGGGAATCAGCTTCAGTATGGCACAGTTTACAATTTTGATGAGGAATACCGTCCCAAGCTTTTTAAAAGACAGCGGGAATTTGTGTGGGAGGAGCCAATCCATGAACAGGTACGGCTGGCTCCTGTTTTGTACGACAGCGATATTGTGATCACCCATATGCCCCAGCAGAATCATGCCGGACGTGATCTTGCAAATTTCAGGAAGCAGACTGCAGCCGGCCGGCGGCTTTCCAGAAGACTGCACAATCTGTATGCCAGAGAGCTTTACCTGTCCGGCGGGAGAGAGGACTTTGCGCAGGCGGCGGATTTCTTCCAAAAATCTGCGGCAGATGTGAACAGAAGCAAAGAGGAGCTGGTGGAGGCATGCTGCGTTGCGGCGAAAGCGGCCAGACTTTCAGGGGATGTGGGAGCCTTTCTGAAATATACGTCAAAGGTCATTGCAGGGGAGGGCTGCTCGGAAATCTGCTGTGAGCTGGGTCAGTTTCATGAGGAGCGAAAGGACTATGAAGAGGCTGCAATTTGGTATTACAATGCGGTCTATGAGACCGCACCGGCGTTAAGCATCGCCTGTGGGGACAGAGAGGGCCTTAAGGGGCTGATCCGCTGCTATGAGGCCCTTGGAAACAGGGAGCAGGCCGAAGCGTATAGAAAAGAGCTTGCAGCATTGGAGGAAGGATAAGAGCATGGAAAACAGAAAGTGGGAAGAGAATATAAGAAGGGTGATCCCCTATGTGGCGGGGGAACAGCCAAACAAGGCGGGGATGATAAAGCTGAACACCAATGAGTGCCCCTATCCCCCCTCTCCGCAGGTAGAAAAAGCACTAAAGGAGCTGGATTCCAAAGCGTTTCGTCTGTATCCTGATCCTGACAACAGACTGCTTACCCGGGCTTTGGCGGAGTACTACCATGTGGAGCCGGAGCAGGTCTTTGCGGGGGTGGGCTCAGACGACGTGCTGTCCATGGCGTTTATGACCTTTTTTAACGGCAAAAAGCCCATTTTATTCCCGGATGTCACCTATTCCTTTTACGATGTGTGGGCTGGTCTCCATCACATACCCTATGAAACCTGCCCGCTGGATGAAAGCTGGCATATCAGGCCAGAGGATTACAGGCGGCCAAATGGAGGCGTGATTTTTCCCAATCCAAACGCCCCTACGGGACTTTGCGAAAGTCTGGATACGGTGGAAGAGATTGTAAGGGATAACAGGGACTGTGTAGTGATTGTGGATGAGGCTTATATTGACTTTGGGGGAGAGAGTGCGCTGCCCTTGTTAAAGAAGTATGATAATCTGTTTGTGGTGCAGACCTTCTCAAAATCCCGTGCCATGGCAGGAATGCGCATCGGCTTTGGCATTGGGAATGAGCGCCTGGTGAAATATTTGAACGATGTAAAGTTTTCCTTTAACTCCTATACCTTGAATCTTCCCGCACAGGTGCTGGGGGCGGAAGCAGTAAGAGACGAAAAATATTTTCGGGATACCACAGACAGGATTATTGCCACCAGGGAAAGGGTGAAGCAGAGGCTGGCAGAGTTAGGCTTTACTTTTCCGGACTCTATGGCAAACTTTATTTTTGCGTCCCACAAGAGCATACCGGCGGGTGAGATTTTTCAGGCGCTGCGTGAGAGAGATATTTATGTGCGGTATTGGAATAAACCCAGAATCAACAATTATCTTCGGATCACCATAGGAACAGATGAGGAGATGGATGTGCTTCTTGCCTTTTTGGAGAACTTTATTGCCGGAAAGGGGTGCAGGTAATGGAGAGAAATGACGGTATTTATGGAGACTTTGCCGCTGTATATGACAGGTTTATGGACAATACTCCCTATGGGGAATGGTGTCTTGTACTGACGCAGCTGATAGAAAAATACGGTGTGTCGAAACCTGAACGGGATAGTGAGGAACTGCTGGAGGCAGAACGAAATCTGGTGGTGGATTTAGGCTGCGGCACAGGCACTCTGACAGAGCTGCTTTATGAAAAGGGCTATGACATGATCGGCGTGGACAGCTCCCAGGATATGCTCAATATCGCCCTGGAAAAGCGGGAAATGAGCGGTTCTGAAATCTTATACTTACAGCAGGACATGCGAGAGCTGGAGCTGTATTCCACGGTGGGAACCGTAATCAGCGTCTGTGACTCCTTAAATTATATTCTGGAGGAGGAAGAGCTTTTGGCGGTCTTTTCTCTGGTAAACAATTATCTTTATCCCGGGGGCATTTTTATCTTTGATTTCAACACAGCCTATAAATACCGCGAGGTGATCGGGGATACGGTGATTGCGGAAAACAGAGAGGACTGCAGCTTTATCTGGGAAAATTTCTACGACCCTGAGGAGGAGATCAACGAGTATGATCTCACTGTATTTGTGCGGGAGGAGGAAGAGCTGTTCCGTAAGTTTACAGAGACCCATTTTCAGCGGGGCTATACCAAGGAGCAGATAAAAGCCCTGTTGGAAAAGGCGGGAATGACGCTGGTAGAAATGTTTGACGGGGACACCAGGGGAGCGGTGACTGATATGAGCCAGAGAATCTGCGTGGTTGCCAGAGAACGGGGAAAGGAGCAATGAAAATGTCTGATTATATCGTGAGAGCTTCGGCTGCAGACGCCCAGATCCGCGCTTTTGCCTGCACTGCAAGAGAGGTGGCGGAGACGGCCAGAAGGGCCCATAATACAAGCCCCGTGGTAACGGCGGCTCTGGGACGGCTTTTGAGCGCCGGGGCAATGATGGGCGTTATGTTAAAGGGAGAACAGGATATTTTAACGCTGCAGATCAGTGGGGACGGTCCGGCGGGAGGGCTTACTGTAACTGCAGATTCTCATGGAAATGTAAAGGGCTACGCCAATGTGCCGGATGTAATTCTTCCCGCAAATGCCGTGGGGAAGCTGGATGTGGCGGGAGCCATAGGAAAGGGAAGCCTGCGGGTCATAAAGGACATGGGCTTAAAGGAGCCCTATGTGGGACAGACTCTTTTGCAGACGGGCGAGATTGCGGAGGATTTGACCTATTATTTTGCTGCCTCCGAGCAGGTGCCCTCCAGCGTGGGGCTGGGCGTGCTGATGGAGAGAGACAACACTGTGAAGCAGGCGGGCGGCTTTATCGTACAGCTGATGCCCTTTGCAGAGGAAGGGGTGATAGACAGGCTGGAAGAGAATCTGAGAAAAATCACCTCAGTGACCGCTCTGCTGGAGGCAGGAAATACCCCGGAACAGATTCTCGGACAGCTTCTTGCGGGACTAAACATGGAGATCACAGATACCATCCCCACAGCGTTTGTGTGCAGCTGCAGCAAAGCGCGTGTGGAAAAAGCTTTGATCAGTATCGGAAAAGAGGAGCTTAAGGACATGATTGAGGAAGGAAAAGAAATAGAGGTTAACTGCCATTTCTGCAATCGAAATTACTGCTTTAGCGTAGAGGAGCTAAAGCAGCTGTATGAAAAGGCTCGCTGAGAGGAGGGGAAAAGGCATGCAACAGGGATTTATCAAGACGGCGGCGGTCACTCCTAAGATCAGGGTGGCGGATCCGGCGTATAATGCCCAGGTGATTTTGGAAAAGCTGGAGGAGGCCTGGGAGCATGGGGCCAGAATCATTGTGTTTCCTGAACTGTGTCTTACCGGATACACCTGCGGCGACTTGTTTTTACAGCAAAAGCTGTTGGAGGAGGCCAAGAGACAGCTTCTTTTGATTGCGAATGCCACAGAGGGAAAGGACGCTCTTGTGATGGTGGGGCTTCCCCTGGAAAGGGACGGCAGGCTTTATAATGTGGCTGCGGTGCTCCAGGACGGAGCCATTCTGGGAATGGTGCCTAAATCCAATATACCAAGCTATGCCGAATTTTACGAGGGGAGGCATTTTTCCCAGGGAAACGCTCAGGTGGTCAGCTATTATCTGGAGGGGGAGGAAATTCCCTTTGGAACCAATCTTCTGTTCGAATGTATGAATCTGCCTGGGCTTACCGTGGGCTGTGAAATCTGTGAGGACTTGTGGGTGGCAAGCCCCCCTGGAACCAATCACGGACTGATGGGAGCCAGCGTGATTGTCAATCTTTCGGCCTCCAATGAGACGGTAGGAAAGGGTGAATACAGGGAGCTTTTGGTAAGGTCTGCCAGCGCCCGACTGATCTGCGGCTATATTTACGCATCAGCAGGGGAGGGGGAATCCACCCAGGACCTTGTGTTTGGCGGTCATAATCTCATTGCGGAAAACGGTGTGATTCTGGCCCAGTCAAAGCGCTTTACGGGGGAGACTGTCTATGGGGACCTGGACCTGCAGAGGATTGCAGCGGAACGCCGCAGGATGGGAACCTTTGGAAAGGAACCGGATCTTTCCTATGTAGCGGTGCCCTTTAAGCTGAATATCATGGAGACGAAGCTGGAGAGAAGCTTTGAGCGCATGCCCTTTGTGCCTAAGGATCAGGCGGCCAGAAACAAAAGGTGTGAGGAGATTTTGTCCATTCAGGCTTTTGGACTGAAAAAGCGTTACGAGCACACCGGCCTGAAAACGGCGGTGATCGGCGTTTCTGGGGGACTGGATTCCACCCTCGCTCTTTTGATTACCGTACGGACCTTTGACATGCTGGGATTAGACAGGCGGGGAATCACAGCGGTGACCATGCCTTGCTTTGGCACCACGGATCGAACCTATGAGAATGCCTGCAGACTTGCAAAAACCCTGAACACTACGCTGCGGGAGGTGGATATCAGGGATGCGGTGCTGATTCATTTCAGGGATATCGGGCAGGATCAAAAGAATCATGACATCACCTATGAAAACGGGCAGGCCAGGGAGCGCACCCAGGTTCTTATGGATATTGCAAACCAGCAAAACGGACTTGTGATTGGCACCGGAGACATGTCGGAGCTTGCGCTGGGCTGGGCTACCTACAATGGGGATCATATGTCCATGTACGGTGTCAACGCGGGAGTGCCAAAGACCCTGGTGCGGCATCTGGTGAAATACTATGCGGACACCTGTGGGGATGAAGCCCTTGCGGCGGTTTTGCTTGACGTATTGGACACGCCCGTAAGCCCGGAGTTGCTGCCCCCGGTGGACGGAGTGATCTCCCAGAAAACGGAGGATCTGGTGGGGCCCTATGAGCTCCATGATTTCTTTTTGTATTATATGCTCAGATGTGGATTTCCACCGGCCAAGGTATACCGGGTTGCAAAGAAAGCGTTTCAGGGAAGCTATGACAATGAGACCATTCTGAAATGGCTTAAGACTTTTTACAGAAGATTCTTTGGCCAGCAGTTTAAGCGTTCCTGCCTGCCGGACGGACCCAAGGTGGGCAGCGTAGCTTTGTCTCCCAGAGGGGATTTACGCATGCCGTCGGATGCAAGCGCACAAATATGGCTTAAGGAGCTGGAGGGGCTGTTATAACCTCTCCGGCTCCTTAAGCCTTTATCGTAAAGAAGGAAATTTAAAAGGTCTGTCTCAGCTTGAAATTCCCGGTGAGATCCTTGAGAACCTGTGCCTGTGCGGACAGCTCTTCACTGGCAGCCGCGCTCTCCTGCGAGGTGGCCGAATTGGACTGCACAACGTTTGAAATATCATTGACGCGGGTTACAATCTGCTGCAGACCGGAGGACTCCTCATCTGTGATCTGTGCGATTTCCGCCATTCTGCCCTTGATATCCTGACTTTTGGCCGAAATATCCCCTAGCATGGAAGCTGTTTTTTCTGCCTTGTCAGAACCATCTGCCACAGCAGCCATAGTGTCCTCGATGAGCTGAGAAATTTCATCTGCGGCATCCCCGGATTTGCGTGCCAGCTCTGTGACCTCGTCCGCCACAACGGCAAAGCCCCGCCCTGCCTCTCCGGCCCTGGCCGCCTCGATAGAGGCATTCAAGGCAAGGAGCGTGGTCTGGGAGGTAATGTCGTTGATAATGCTGATAATTTTTTTGATCTGCTGGGATTTATCGGAAATGCCCTCCATGGACAAAATCATTTCCTGCATTTGCCCGTTGCCGTCGTTTATCAGACCGCAGGTTTCATTTATCATGCCCTCCATCTCATGGATGTTTTCCACTGTCTCGTTGAGCTGGGAGGAAATGTCTTTCAATACCTTCGTAAGCTCCTCCACGCTGTTTGCCTGGCTTTCCGCGCCGGTTGAAAGATCCTGGGCGCCGCAGGCAATCTGGTCGGCGCCCTGTGCGACCTGATCGGAGGAAAGCTTTACCTCGTTTAATGTTTCGCTGATACGCAGCGTAAATTCTGTGATGGACTGTTCGATCTGCTTGAAATCCCCGATAAATTCCACGGGAGATTCCAGGGCAAGATTTCCCTTGGCGAATTCCTGCATGCCGTAATTGATGGCCTGTATATAGCGGGAAAGCTCCCCACAGGAAAAGTCCAGGCTGCTTTTCAGCTCATTGATCTCGGCAAGACTGGTGTCAAAGCTCAGATCAAGATCCAGACACCCCTGGGAGAGCCTCTTTGTCTGAGAGACAATAGCGCTCAGATTGCCAATGATTTCAGCTTTAATCAGATAATACAGACGCAGGCTGAAGAAGCTGATTGATACCAGCACAAGGAAACAGGAAAATCCTACAGTGAGCAGAGTCAGGTTGAAATTAGAACTTGCGGAGGCAGAAAGCTCATTCAGCTGGCCGATGAAGGAATTTATCTCCGATACCAGAGCGTCTATGCTGGAGACTACCTGATTCTCATACGCCGTGAGGTATTGGGGGTCATTTGCAGCCTTCAAGGCTAAGACTTCCTCCGCAGAATCATGAATCTGCCTGTGCAAGGGCTCTACAGCCGCTAAAAAATCTGAAAAAAGCGGGTCGGACGCAGTTTTCTCATTGTAAATAAATTGTCCAAAATCACAGGCAGTACAGTCGGTGCTTCCCGTAAATTCCACATCCTCCAGAAGAGACTGGCTCAAAGCGTTCAGCCATTTGTAGTGAGCGGTTTCAGCAGCGTAAAGCTCGCTGGTATAGGCATCGTATGTCTCAATGGCGTTATTCGCCGAATTTACTCCTGCAATCCCGGAAACCGCTACCACAGTCACCAGCGCCGTGGAGATAAAAATACCGCCGAAATTAATTTTCATTTCTCTTTTTAGTGTCTTTTGTACTTTGTTTTCTTTTCTCATGTTTTTTCCTTTGTCATTTTTTTTTAGTTTACATGGAAGAAGCAGCTTTAGGCAACTATTAATTTCATAAAAAACAAGGAAATAAGTACTATATTTTAGATAATTACGCAGTATTGTCTCCTAAAAAGAGCCTTCAGAGGATGAAGCGTCCAATGAAGCCTTATCTAACGAAGCCTGGATCGCCTCCATCAGCACCAGGGAGGTGTATTTGTTATCCGATGTGTAAGAAATTTCATCCAGAGACTGATTCTCATAAATCTGCTCACAGATGGAATCAAAGGTGGGCTCAAGCAGCGGGTACATAGTGGTCAGGGATTCATCTGGATCTGCCATGCGTATGGATTCAATAGAGGATTCCTCCACGATGACCTCTATCTCTACGGACTGACTGCCCAGAACCAGCTCGGTGGTGTAAATGCCGGGTATGTATACGGAGCCGGAGGCTGAGACGGAGGAAATGCCTTCCTCTGTGCCGCCCGGGGCAGAGCCATCCTGCGGTTCTTCTTTCCTTCCGGGCAGAAACATGACGATCATAAGCACGATGAACAGGATTCCCAGAGCGGCAAAAATACCTGTATAGATTAACTCCTTCATGTGAAGTACCACGATTTTAGTTTTTGCACTCATCTGTATTCTCCTTTTTGCCCAAACAGGGATACTTTTCTTTTTAAAAGATATGCGTTTCCCGGCGGCAATATTCTAAGGAAACTTTGCATTGACAAAGAACGAGCCGCGTTGCTATTATGGGAAAAAGGAGATTATGCGCAGAAATGAGGAACAATATGAAAATAAGCACCAGAGAAGACGTGATCAGAGTGGTTGAAGAGGAGGACGTGGAGTTTATACGTCTTCAGTTTACGGATATGCTGGGAAATCTCAAGAATATTGCCGTCACGGCAAGCCAGCTGGACAGGGTTCTGGACAACCGGTGTATGTTTGACGGTTCGGCCATTGACGGATTTGTGAAGGTGGAGGAATCGGATATGTATCTGCATCCCGATTTTACCACGCTGGAGATTTTCCCCTGGAGACCCCAGCAGGGAAAGGTAGCGCGGATGATCTGTGACGTGCACTATCCAAACGGAGACCCTTTCGAGGGAGATCCCCGGTACGTCTTAAAGCAGGCCATCTCAGAGGCCAGGGCGCTGGGCTATGAGTTTAGAGTGGGGCCCGAATGCGAATTTTTCCTATTTAATACGGATGAAAATACACTGCCCACCACCCAGACCCACGAGCAGGCAGGTTATTTTGACATTGGTCCACTGGATTTTGGCGAGAATGCCAGACGTGATATTGTGATGACACTGGAGAACATGGGGCTTGTGGTGGAGGCCTCTCACCACGAGATGGCTCCCGCCCAGCATGAGATTGATTTCCGGTATGACGAGGCTCTGGCCGCAGCAGACAATATTATGACCTTTAAGCTGGCGGTGAAAACCATTGCAAAGCGCCACGGGCTTCACGCCACCTTTATGCCCAAGCCCAAGTACGGCGTCAACGGCTCCGGTATGCACATCAATATGTCCCTGCATCGGGGGGATGTCAACATTTTTGCGGATAAAACAGACTCCCTTGGACTGAGCAGAGAGGCCTATTGGTTTATGGGCGGCATTATGAAGCATATCAAGGGAATGGCAGCCATCACCAATCCTCTTGTGAATTCCTATAAGCGGCTGGTTCCGGGATATGAGGCTCCCGTCTATATTGCCTGGAGCGCTACCAATAGAAGTCCTCTGATCCGGATTCCTTCTGCAAAGGGAGAGGGTACCCGGATTGAGTTAAGAAGCCCGGATTCGGCGGCTAACCCTTATCTGACGCTGGCGGTGTGCCTGCGGGCGGGACTGGATGGCATTGTAAATAAAATCGAGCCGCCAAAGAGCGTGGACGGAAATATATTTGCCATGACAAAGCAGGAGAGAATCAGTCTTGGAATAGAACAGCTTCCCGGCACGCTGATCGAGGCAGTGGAGGAATTAAAGAAGGATACCTTTATTTGCAGCAGCCTGGGACCTCATCTGGCCAAAAAATATGTGGAGGCCAAGGAGGCGGAATGGCACAAATACCGCTGTCATGTGTCTGAGTGGGAAATAGAGGAGTATCTGTACAGATATTAGTACCGCACCTCTTGCAGAAATTTTTGGAAGGTAAGGAGGTAGCGCGTGACCAATATCATAGTAGTACTGCCTAAGCTGGAGGATGCAAAGGGCCTTAAGAATATTCTTGTGCGAAACGGCTTTCAGGTGACTGGGGTATGCACTACGGGAGCACAGGCCATAAGCCAGGCGGACGGACTGCACGACGGTATTGTCATATGCAGCTACAAGATGATGGATATGGTTTATGACCAGCTGCACGAATGTCTGCCGGGCGGCTTTGAGATGCTGCTTTTGGCCTCTCAGAGGCTGGTGAATGAATGCTATGGCAATGACATTGTATGCCTGTCCATGCCCCTTAAGGTGAACGACCTGATTGATACCGTAAATATGATAACGGAGGGCATTGAGCGCCGCAGACGGCGGTTAAGGAAGCAGCCCAGGGCAAGGACTGCGGGGCAGGAGGCCGTGATTAAGGAGGCCAAGGAGCTTTTGATGGCCCGCAACCACATGACAGAGGAGGAAGCCCACCGCTATCTGCAAAGATGCAGTATGGACAGCGGCACAAATGTGGTGGAGACGGCCCAAATGGTGCTGTCTTTGATGGGAGGACCATAAAGTTATCCTGATAAAAGCTGACTGTGGAGGCAGAGAAAGGAAGGGTTTATGAAATTTACCAAAATGCAGGGATGCGGTAATGATTATATTTATGTGAACGGTTTTGACGAGCACGTTTTACAGGAGGAAAAACCCAAACTGGCAAGAAGGCTCAGCGACCGCCACTTTGGGGTGGGCGGGGATGGCTTGATTTTTATCAACCCGTCTAAGGAGGCGGACTTTGAGATGGAGATGTACAACGCTGACGGCAGCAGGGCGGAAATGTGCGGAAACGGCATCCGCTGCGTGGCAAAGTATGTGTATGATAACGGGATGACCGACAAGGAGCGCATTAGTATCGTCAGTGCCGGGCAGATAAAGTATCTGGATTTGACGGTGGAAAAAAAGGCGGGAAGAGCGCAGGAGAGAGGCGAGGTGAGTCTTGTGCGTGTAAACATGGGAAGCCCTGTGCTCTCTCCTGCACAGATACCGGTTCTGGTTTCCGGGGACAGAGCGGTGGATGAGCCCATCCTGGTGGAGGGAAAGGAATACCGGATGACCTGTGTCTCCATGGGAAATCCCCACGCGGTTATTTTCACCAAGGGCGTGAAGGAGCTAAAGCTGGAGCAGATCGGCCCTTTCTTTGAGAATCATCCCTGTTTTCCCAACAGGATAAACACGGAATTTGTGGAAATCATAGACCGAAAGACCGTATCCATGCGGGTGTGGGAGCGGGGAACGGGAGAAACCTTAGCCTGCGGCACCGGTGCCTGCGCGGTGGCTGTGGCCTGTGTGCTGAACCAATTGACGGAACCTTCGATTACTGTTAAACTATTAGGCGGCGAGCTTATGATAGAATGGGACCATGAACAGAACCTGGTATATATGACTGGCCCCGCTGCCACGGTTTTTGAGGGAGAAGTCAAAGAATTGTGAATTTATCATTTTGAAAACGTTCGTTGTGTATGCTGCATATTTCAACACAGACACGCTTTCGCTCCGAGCTGACCGCAGCGGTACCTAAGGCTGCAAAGTACGCAGCCTAAGTACCGGCGGTCAGCAAGGGTCTGTTTATGAAATATGCAGCACCAGAAACTGGGCATAATAACCAAAATAAGGGTGACTATAGAAGAGAGGAGAACATTATGTTTAAACTGAATGAAAATTATCTGAAGCTGCCCGGGAGCTATCTTTTTTCCACCATTGGAAAGAAGGTAAACGCTTATTCGGCAGCTCATCCTGATAAAAAGGTGATTCGCCTGGGAATTGGAGACGTGACCCAGCCTTTGGCGCCGGTGATCATTGAGGCGCTGCACAAGGCGGTGGATGAAATGGGACATGCGGAAACCTTCCACGGCTATGCGCCTGATCTGGGATATGAATTTCTTAGAAATGCCATTGCGGAAAACGATTATAAGGCCCGGGGCTGCAGCATCAGCGCCGACGAGATTTTTGTGTCGGACGGAGCAAAATGTGATTCCGCCAATATTCAGGAAATTTTCAGCCTGGACAACAAGATCGCAGTATGTGACCCTGTTTATCCCGTATATGTGGACTCCAATGTGATGGCGGGCAGAACGGGCACCTATGACGAGACCACGGAAACCTGGAGTGATGTAATCTATATGCCTTGTCTTGAGGAAAACGGCTTTGCGCCGAAGCTTCCGGAAAAGACCCCCGACCTGATCTATCTGTGCTTCCCCAACAATCCCACCGGAGCCGTTTTGAAGAAGGAGCAGCTCCAGGAGTGGGTGGATTACGCCAATAAGGTGGGAGCTGTGATCTTGTACGACGCGGCTTACGAGGCATATATTTCAGAGGAGGACGTGCCGCACAGCATTTACGAGTGCCAGGGGGCGCAGACCTGTGCCATAGAGCTTCGCTCTTTCTCCAAAAATGCAGGCTTTACCGGCGTGCGCCTGGGCTTTACGGTAGTTCCCAGGGAATTAAAGTGCCAGGGTGTGTCTCTGCATTCTCTGTGGGCGAGACGCCACGGCACAAAATACAATGGCGCGCCCTACATCGTGCAGAGGGCGGGAGAGGCCGTATATTCGGAGGCTGGAAAGGCGCAGCTGAAGGAGCAGGTGGCCTACTATATGAAAAACGCAAGGTATATTCTGGAGGGCTTAAAGAGCGCAGGCTATACCGTGTCCGGCGGCGTGAATGCGCCCTATATCTGGCTGAAGGCGCCTAAGGGCATGACCAGCTGGGAATTCTTTGACTGCCTTTTGGAAAAAGCCAATGTGGTGGGCACACCGGGGTCAGGCTTTGGGCCCAGCGGAGAGACCTACTTCCGTCTCACCGGCTTTGGAAGCTACGAGAATACCGTGGAGGCAGTGGAACGTATCAAGGCGCTGCAGCTTTAGGAAAATATAAGCCAAATTTTAGAAAATGCTCATAGATCGTTCACATTTATGAGGTATGCTTAAAAGGTCGGCAGCTGGCGTATGTCAGCAGCCGGCCTTAAAGCAGCTGGGAAACGGGTGGGAAACCAATGACGAATGAGCAGTATTATGAGTTGATCAAGCCATATGAGGATGTCAGCCAGGTCATGCTGACAAAGCTTGAAATATTGAATCACAGCATTTACAGCAAGGACACGGGAAAGCCGATTCATCATATCCAGAACCGTATTAAGGACAAGAAAAGCATTGAGGGAAAGCTGGAGAGGCTTGCGCTGACGGACAGTGTTATGAATGCAAAGGATCATCTGATGGACATTGCCGGCATACGGGTGATCTGCTATTTTCCGGAGGAAATCTATGACCTGGTGCAGTGCTTGAAAAGGCAGGCTGATCTGATTGTCATCAAGGAGTCTGATTATATTAAAAATCCCAAAAAGAGCGGCTACCGCAGCTTCCACATTGTGTTTGGAGTGCCAATCCACTGTCTGGACGCTATGGAATACTATCCGGTAGAGGTGCAGTTCCGCACACTTTCCATGGACTTTTGGGCAAGCATGGAGCACCGAATCTGCTACAAGAAGGAGTACGACGACAAGGACAGGGTAAGCCGGGAAATGCAGCAGTACGCCATGGCGCTGGAGCTGATTGAAAGCCGTTTTGAGCAGCAGCTTAAGGACCGGCAGATGCAGTGAGGGAAAAAGGGAAAATGAAAGGAAAACAAAACCGTATTCTGACGGGGATTGCAGCGGCGCTTGTGCTTGTGACTGCAGTTGTGATGTACGCTGTTCACAGAGCCGTTCCTTTTATGATGGACGATCTGTGGTATGCTACCCTTCTTTCGGAGGATACTCCTGTCAGGACGGTGTCTGATATTTTTAAAAGCCAGATATGGCATTATTTCAACTGGGGCGGAAGAAGCATGACCCACAGTATTCTGCAGCTGACGCTGCTGGCCGGAGAAAACGCAGCGGATGTTTTAAATGTGGGGGTAACCTTTTTACTTGCCCTTTTGATATGCACAGTGGCGGGAAATAAGAGACTTCCTGCTTTTTTTGCTGCCTGCGGTATGCTTCCTGCACTAAACGCCAACTGGAAAATGAGTATGTTCTGGCAGTCCGGGGCAGCCAATTATCTGTATATCACCGTGTTTTTAATGGCCTTTTTGTACTGCTATTTAAGAGAGCTTTCAGATACAGGAGGCTTTGGCAAAAACGCACAGCCCTTTTTGCAGGAAGGAATTAAGCCATTGCCGGGAATCGGGGTATGGATTGTTCCACTGGGGATTCTGGCAGGCTGGAGCAATGAAAATATGGGGCCTGCGGTGTGGCTTTCCAGTCTCTTTGTAATGGTGCTTCTCTTCAGGGAAAATAAGAGAATAAAGCCCTGGATGGTTCTTGGGAGCCTTTCCTGCCTTTTTGGCTGGGTCATGATGATTGCCGCTCCAGGCAACTATGTAAGAAGCGCCCAGACGCAAGAAGATCAATACGGTCTTTTGTGGAGGTGCTTTCTGCGGGGATATGCCCAGAGCAAGGCGGCTCTGGAATATCTGTTCCCGGCGCTTTTGGTGGTGTGCGCCATGCTTTTGCTTGCCAGGGCTTTAAAGCTTAAGCTTGGCAGGAGAAATGTGATTCTGCTGGGGTGTGCGCTGCTCTCCTGGGGAGCCATGATCCTGTCCCCCCATTACCCGGACAGGGCCTGCTTTGGAACCATGGTTTTGCTGATCTGCGTGGCGCTGCGGATTGGAGGAAGAATCGCAAGGGAAAGAAAGGATATGGCCATTCCCCTGTTTGCAGTCTCCGTGCTTGTCTGGCTTCGAGGCATGTATTTTCTGGGAGAATTTCTCGCCATCAGCTGGGGCTGGATACGGTGAGAACGGAGCACGGTTTTCAGGTGAGAACAAAGCACGGTTTTCAGTGCTTGTTGAAACAGGGAATTTATGGTATCATGGGAAAAGCATCCGCCCGGTCTAACCAGAAAAAACCGGAGGGCAGGCGGCCAAAAATGAGGAAATATGAACGACATTATCTTACAATTACAGGATTTGCACAAGAAATTTGATGGCACCGGAGTTCTTAACGGGGTGAATCTTGACATCCACAGGGCAGAGTTTATTACGCTTTTAGGCTCCTCGGGATGTGGAAAGACCACCACGCTGCGCATCATTGCAGGGCTGGAAGCGCCGGATCAGGGAAGGGTTATCCTGGAGGGACAGGATATCACCGACCTTGAGCCCAATAAGCGAAATGTAAATACGGTGTTTCAAAATTATGCCCTGTTTCCTCACATGAACGTGGAGGATAATGTGGGCTACGGTCTGAAAATCAAAAAAGTGCCCAAGGCGGAAATTGCCAGGCGGGTAGGAGAAATGCTGAAGCTGGTGCAGCTGGAGGAATACGGAAAGCGTATGCCGGATCAGCTTTCCGGCGGCCAGAGGCAGCGTATCGCCATCGCCAGGGCGGTGATCAATGAGCCCCGAGTGCTTCTCTTAGATGAGCCTCTGGGAGCCTTGGACCTAAAGCTGCGCAGGCAGATGCAGCTGGAGCTGAAGCGGCTTCAGAAAAAGCTTGGGATTACCTTCATCTACATCACACACGATCAGGAGGAAGCCATCAACATGTCCGACCGGATTGCCGTGATGAATCAGGGTGTGCTGGAGCAGGTGGGGACTCCCAACGAGATTTATTACCGCCCCCGAACAAGCTATGTGGCGGATTTTGTGGGAAATGCCAATATTTTCCGGAAGGGAGCAGAAACCTTTGCCATTCGGACGGAAAATGTGCTTCTGGAGGGGGAAGGCCCCTGCGTCCACGAGGCTGTGGTGGCAGAGAAGTCCTTTGTAGGGGGACAGCTGCGGATTTTGTTTACCCTTTCAGACGGTCAGAAAATCACTGCCAGCCGTTTTGGCATCGATGCGGACATTCAGGTGGGCAGCAGGATAAAGATCGGCTGGCTGCCGGAGCATGCCGTGCCGGTGATAGATGACGGACAGTAAGGGAGGATCACATGAAGAGAAAAGGCAACTGGCTTTTGCTGGCTCCTATTTATCTTTTTACCATACTTTTTGTGGCGCTGCCTATTTTGTATATGTTTTTACTGAGCTTTTTGAGCCGCGCTGAAGTCTGGGGAGTGGATTTTACCTTCACTCTGGATAATTATAAGCGAATTCTGGAGCCGCTTTATTTAAACACTTTTGTAGAATCCTTAAAGCTGGCATTTTTATCCACGGGACTGATTGTATTGATTGGGTATCCTTATGGCTACTTTATGGCGAGAATGAACGCTGTCTGGAAAAAGAGAATGATGCTGCTTCTCATGATACCCTTCTGGACCAGCGCACTGATTCGTCTGTATGGCTGGATTATTGTATTTCGCAGCAATGGCGTTTTGGATAAGGTGCTGATGGGGCTGCATATTACGGATGAGCCCTTAAAGCTGCTTTACACCTATCCGGCGGTGGTGGTGGGTATGATTTATGCACTGCTTCCCTTTATGATTCTGTCGGTTTACTCCAGTGCGGAAAAGCTGGACTTTACTTTGGTGGAGGCGGCCAGAGACTTGGGGGCCTCCTCTTTTCGGGCCTTTTGGACGGTGAGCTTTAAGCTGACGCTGCCGGGACTTTTGTCCGGAGTGGTGCTGTCCTTTATTCCGTCCATGGGACTTTTCTTTATTGCGGATATCCTGGGAGGCAACAAGATCGTCTTGGTGGGCAGTATGATTCAGGAACAGGCTACCAAGGGTAGAAATCTGCCCTTTGCGGCGGCTCTGGCGGCGGTGCTTATGATTTTAACCTCCCTGATGATACGGCTGTACCGCAGGATTACGGGAGCGGAACAATTGGAGGGACTTTTGTGAAAACAAAAAAATGGCCTTTTATCTATGTGGGAGTCATTACGGTTATCACCTACATTCCCATTTTGCTTACAGTGGTTTATTCCTTTAACGCCTCGAGAATTTCCTCCATATGGGAGGGCTTTTCCCTGAAATGGTATGCGGAGCTTTTTCATGACCGGGATATCTGGGAGGCTCTGCGAAACAGCCTGATCCTGGCGGTCTTAAGCTGCCTGGGGGCTGTGGTGATCGGAAGCATGGGGGCTCTTGGGATGTATCGGAAAAAGAGCCGGTTAAACGATGCGGTGGCATACTTATCCATGCTCCCTATCATGATACCGGAGATTATTTTAGGAATGGTGTTTTTGTCTGTTTTTTCCCTGATGGGGCTTCCCTTTGGCATGGTCACTCTGGTGATTGCGCATACTACCTTTTGCATTCCGTATGTGTATTCCACGGTAAAGGCCAGGCTGGTGGGAATGGACAAATCCCTGGAAGAGGCGGCCCTTGACCTGGGGGCCTGCGGCTGGCGCGTGTTTTTTGATGTGACGCTGCCCTTGATCGCCCCGGCCATCTGGTCCGGCGCAATGCTGTCCTTTGCCATGTCCTTTGACGATGTGGTAATCAGCATTTTCCTCACCGGGCCTACAGTGAATACCCTTCCTGTAAAAATATATACAAAACTGAAAACAGGCGTGACGCCTGAAATCAACGCTTTAGCGACTCTCATGCTGGGCGTTACCATTCTTTTGCTTGCGGGAGCGGCTCTTGTGGGCAGAGGGAAAAGAAAGAAGTAAGGAAGAGAGGACAATTATGAAAAAGAAAATTGCACTTTTGGTGACATTGCCAACCCTTATCATGTCTCTTGCAGGCTGTGCAGGAGGAAATAACGCATCTGACGGCGGCACGGATACGCTGGCGGAGGAATCCAGACAGAATGCAGCGGTAAACTACATCGGCGGGGAGATGAATCTCTACACCTGGGACGGCATGTTCCCTCAGGAAATCCTCAGAGGCTTTGAGGAAGAAACGGGAGTGCGCATCAACTATTCCAACTTTGATTATGATGAGGATATGCTGGCAAAGCTTGAGGAAACCCAGGGAGGCGATTACGATTTTGTGATTGCGGACGACTATATTCTGGAGCTTGTGATTGCGGAAGGACTGGCACAGAAGCTGGATACCACAAGGTTTGAAAACTATGAAAACCTGAATCCTGTGTTTATGTCCCAGTTTTACGATCCGGACAATGAATATACAGTTCCCTACGGGGCGGGCATCCCTTTGATTGTATACGATCCGGCCCTGACCAATGTGGAAATTACCAGCTATGAGGATTTGTGGAACCCCTCCCTGGAGGATAATGTAGCGATCACTGCCAATTACCGCGTGATCAACGGCATTACCTTAAAAACCATGGGAGAATCTTTCAACACAGAGGATTTGGATGTGATCCGCCAGGCAGGAGAAAAGCTTCTTTCCCTGGCGCCCAATATTCGTGTGATCAATGACAGCAATACCCAGGATTATATTGTCAGCGGAGAGGTGGCGGCGGCCTTTTTATATACCTCTCAGGTTTATGCAGCGTTAAATGCCAGAGATGACCTTGAGGTGGTATATCCCGAGGAGGGCCTGGGCTTTGGGATTATGGCAGGCTTCATCCCTTCGGACGCACCGAATCCCGATGCGGCGTACGCCTTTATCGACTATATCAACCGCCCGGAAAATGCGGCGGCCTGCTTTGAATACATCGGCTACTATTGCACCAACAAGGCGGCCGAGGAATACATTTCCGATGAGATGAAGGAATTTATTGTACTTCCTGAGGACGCGGCGGAAGGAGAGATTGTACAGAATATCTCTCAAGAGGCGGAGGATCTCCACGCGGAAATCTGGAATCAGTTCAGGGCTGCCTGCGACTAACAAAGAGGGATGAGAGGAAAAAAGTACTTGACATTTCCTCGTTTCCGTCATATGCTAAATAAAACGGCAGAATACTCAATGGCGAGTGACCAAGGGAGTATTCTGTCTTTTTGTTTTCCGGAAGAAAAAGCTTGAGAATATTTTTCTCTATTTCGGAAATTCTATCTTGCAAAATAGCAGAGAGTGTGATACCATTTCACACAAATCAGAAAAATGCCTTGAAGGAGACTCTTGCTGGGAAAAACAACAGGAATACGGCGTCACCGACTGAGAGCGCCGTTTGTGGGAACCGGTGAAGGGAACACTCTGGAGCAGGCTGCCTGAACGGACAAAGACGCTGGGACAAAAGCGGCGGATGTGCGCTAGGGCAGCACGTAACACGCGTTAAGTGTAAGAGAGGACAGACCGGGCAACATTCTTGTTAGAGGATGCGGTTTGTCAATGCGGGTGGTACCGCGGGTAAGAGATTATCCGTCCCGGAATACGTTTTTGTATTCCGGGATTTTTTTATCCCGGAATATCTGGCACAGAAAAGTATCTGCAGTTTTTTAGAAACTAAAATCAGGAGGGAACTTATGTACAGAGATCTGACTATAGAAGAAATCGGAGAACAACACATCGGGCAGGAGCTTCAGATGGCGGGATGGGTGGAAAACATCCGGGATCACGGCGGTGTCTCTTTTATTGATCTTAGGGATATGTACGGCGTGCTCCAGGTGGTGATCCGGCAGCCCCAGCTGCTTAAGGGAATCACAAAGGAAATGTGCCTGTCCATTGCAGGAAAGGTGGAAAAAAGAGACGCACAGACCTATAACCCCAAGCTCCCTACGGGCACCATCGAGCTGGAGGCGGCCCGGATACAGGTTTTGGGAAAGGTCTACAAGCAGCTTCCCTTTGAGATCATGACCTCCAGAGAGATCAGAGAGGATGTGCGCCTGAAGTACCGCTATCTGGATTTGAGAAATGCGAAAGTAAAGGAAAATATTATGTTCCGTTCCAGGGTGATCAGCTTTTTGCGGGAAAAGATGACGCAGCTGGGATTCCTTGAGATACAGACCCCCATACTCTGCGCGTCCTCCCCCGAGGGAGCCAGGGACTATATTGTGCCCTCCAGGAAATTTAAGGGGAAATTTTATGCGCTTCCACAGGCTCCCCAGCAGTATAAGCAGCTTTTGATGACGGCGGGCTTTGACAAATATTTTCAGATTGCACCCTGCTTTCGGGATGAGGATGCCAGAGCAGACCGCTCCCCCGGAGAATTTTACCAGCTTGACTTTGAGATGAGCTTCGCCACCCAGGAGGATGTGTTCCGGGTGGGAGAAGAGGTGCTTTCGGAAACCTTTGAAAAATTTGCGCCCCAGGGAAGCAAGATTACGAAGGCTCCTTTCCAGGTGATCAGCTATAAACAGGCTATGCTGGAGTTTGGAACTGACAAGCCGGACCTTAGAAATCCTCTGCGGATCATGGATTTGACGGAGTTTTTCCAGAAATGCACCTTTAAGCCCTTTCTGGGCAAAACCGTGCGGGGAATCAAGGTTCATGCGGATATGTCCAAGGGCTTTCACGAAAAGCTGCTTTCCTTTGCCACCTCTCTTGGAATGGGAGGCCTGGGCTATCTGGAGGTGGAAGAGGATTTGTCCTACAAAGGGCCCATCGATAAGTTTATCCCTGAGGAGCTGAAAGGAGAGCTTCGCGCGCTTGCGGACTTAAAAGCGGGAGATACGATTTTCTTTATTGCGGATAAGGAGGCAAGGGCAAACTATTATGCGGGCAGGATTCGGAATGAGCTGGGGGAAAAGCTGGAGCTTTGCGAAAAGGACGCATACCGTTTCTGCTATGTAAACGACTTCCCCATGTTTGAGAAGGACCCTGAGACCAGAAAGATTGGCTTTACCCACAATCCCTTTTCCATGCCTCAGGGAGGATTGGAGGCCCTGGAAAAGGAGGATCCGCTGGAGGTTTTAGCCTATCAGTATGACATTGTGTGCAACGGAGTGGAGCTGTCCTCCGGGGCGGTGAGAAACCATGACATTGAGATCATGAAAAAAGCCTTTGCCATAGCGGGATATGATGAGGAGACCTTAAAGAGCAAATTCGGCGCGCTGTATCAGGCATTTCAGTTTGGAGCGCCTCCCCATGCAGGCATGGCTCCCGGAGTGGACAGAATGCTGATGCTGCTTCGGGGAGAGGAGAACATCAGGGAGGTAATTGCTTTCCCTATGAATGGAAATGCCCAGGACCTTATGTGCCAGGCACCCTCGGAGGTGACGGAGCAGCAGCTTAGAGAGGCACATATCAGAATCAGAGACTGATGATGGGAGGATAGCGGATATGGCAAATGAGATCAGCGATAAAACCATAGAGTATGCGGCAGCTTTGGCGAAGCTGGAGCTGTCCGGCGAAGAAAAAGAACAGGCAAAGAAAGATATGGGAAGGATGCTGGATTATATTGACCAGTTGAACGAGCTGGATACCAGCCAGGTGGAGCCTTTGTGCCACCTGTTTCCCGTAAGGAATGTATTTCGGGAGGATGTGGTGGTAAATGGAGACGAGAGTGAAAAGCTGTTAAAGAACGCGCCGGAGCAGAAGGACAATATGTTTGCGGTGCCCAGAACCTTTGATTAAATGAAGGAGGACTCTATGGATAGTTTGACATATACGGCCACAGGTCTGGGAAAGGCTATAAAGGAGGGCAGGCTCACCGCAGTGCAGGCGCTGGAGGCGGTTTTTGCCCGGATAGAGGAATCGGAGGAGTTGTATCACTGCTATGTCACGCTGGAAAGGGAAAAGGCCTTTGAGAGGGCGGCTGCGGTACAGAAAAAAATAGAGGCCGGAGAGCTTACGGGGCCTTTGGCGGGCGTGCCCTTTGCCATAAAGGACAATATCTGTACGGAGGGGATTCCCACTACCTGTTCTTCTAAGATATTGCAGAATTTTGTGCCGGTATTTGACGCGGAGGCCATACTTAAGCTGAAGCAGGCGGGGGCTGTCATTATAGGAAAGACAAACATGGATGAATTTGCCATGGGAAGCACCACGGAGACCTCCTATTTTGGGGTCACAAAAAATCCCAGCAATCCCGCCCATGTGCCGGGGGGCTCCTCGGGAGGCTCCGCAGCAGCAGTGGCGGCAGGGGAGTGCTTTGCGGCTCTGGGGTCTGATACCGGAGGCTCCATCAGGCAGCCCGCCTCCTACTGCGGTGTGGTGGGCATGAAGCCTACCTACGGAACAGTTTCCCGGTATGGCCTTATCGCTTACGGCTCTTCCCTGGATCAGATCGGACCCTTGACGAAGGATGTGACGGACTGTGCCGCTGTGCTGGAGGCTATCTCCTCCCATGACCCAAAGGATTCCACCTCCATGGAGAGAGAGGACACAGACTTTAGCGCAGCTCTTTTGGAGGATGTGCAGGGGATGCGTATCGGTATTCCCCGGGATTATTTTGGGGAAGGGCTGGACCCCCAGGTGAAGGCGGCCGTGTTAAAGGCGGCTAAAGTGCTTGAGAAAAAAGGCGCCCTTTTGGAGGAGTTTGACCTAAGCCTTGTGGAATATGCCATTCCCGCCTATTATACCATAGCTGCGGCGGAGGCAAGCTCCAACCTGGAGCGGTTTGACGGCGTAAAGTATGGTTACCGGGCGGATGCCGAGGAGCTCCATGCTATGTATAAAAAGACCAGATCGGAGGGCTTTGGCCCGGAGGTGAAGCGTAGAATTCTTCTGGGCTCCTTTGTGTTAAGCTCCGGTTACTATGACGCCTATTATCTGAAAGCGCTGCGGGTAAAGGCTCTGATCAAAAAAGCCTTTGATGCGGCCTTTGCCAAATATGACCTGATTCTGGGCCCCACAGCGCCCACCACGGCGCCTAAGCTGGGGGAGAGTCTGGCCGATCCCATCAAAATGTATCTGGGGGATATCTACACCATTGCAGTGAATCTGGCCGGGTTGCCCGGCATCAGCGTTCCCTGCGGTAAGGATGACAAGGGGCTTCCCATTGGTCTGCAGCTGATCGGGGACTGCTTTCAGGAAAAGACCCTTATCCGGGCGGCTTATACCTATGAACAGACAGCAAAACAGGAGGGAAACTGATATGGCAAAGCAATATGAAACAGTGATCGGCCTTGAGGTGCATGTGGAGCTGGCAACAAAAACAAAGATTTTCTGCGCCTGTTCTACGGCCTTCGGCGGCGCTCCCAATACCCATACCTGTCCTGTGTGCACGGGAATGCCGGGAGCTTTGCCGGTGTTAAACAGACAGGTGGTGGAATATGCGGCGGCAGTGGGGATGGCTGCAAACTGCCAGATTACAAGGGACTGCCGGTTTGACAGAAAAAATTATTTTTATCCGGACAATCCTCAGAATTATCAGATATCCCAGCTCTATCTGCCTATCTGCAGAGACGGATGGATAGAGATTTCGGTTCCTGAAAAGGAAAAGACCGTCACAAAAAAGATCAGGATACATGAAATTCACATGGAGGAGGATGCGGGAAAGCTGATTCATGATGAGTGGGAGGACTGCTCTTTAGTGGACTACAACCGTTCCGGCGTCCCGTTGATTGAAATTGTATCTGAGCCGGATATGCGAAGCGCTCAGGAGGTGATCGCCTATCTGGAGGAGCTTCGCCTGATGATTCAATATCTGGGAGCCTCCGACTGTAAGCTGCAGGAGGGATCTATGAGAGCGGATGTGAATCTTTCTGTGAGAGAGGCGGGAAGTGAAGCTTTCGGCACCCGCACGGAGATGAAAAACTTAAATTCCTTCAGCGCCATCGCCCGTGCCATCGACGGGGAGCGGGAGCGGCAGATTGATCTTTTGGAGGCGGGAGAGCAGGTGGTGCAGGAGACCAGACGCTGGGATGATGAAAAAGGAGAGTCCTATCCCATGCGCTCCAAGGAGGATGCACAGGATTACCGCTATTTCCCCGACCCGGACCTTACGCCCCTTCACATCAGCGAAGAGTGGCTTGCGCAGATTCGGGCAAAGCAGCCGGAGCTTCCGGCAAAAAAGCGCCTTCGCTACAAGGAGGAATTTTCCCTTCCTGACTATGATATCCGGATGCTTACTAATTCCAAGGCTATGGCGGATATCTTTGAGGAGACGGCGGCCCTTGGGGCACAGCCGAAGAAGATTTCCAACTGGCTGCTGGGGGAGACGCTGCGGCTTTTAAAGGAGAAGGAAATGGAGCCGGAGGACATCACTTTTTCACCCAGGCATCTGGCAGGACTTATTGAGCTGGCGGAAAACAAGGTGATTAATTCCTCTGTGGCCAAGGACGTCTTTGAAGTGATGTTTGCATCGGATGTGGATCCAAAGCAGTATGTGGAGGAAAAGGGCTTAAAGATGGTTAACGATGAGAATGCCTTAAGAAAAACCGTGGAGGAGGTCATTGCACAGAATCCCAAGTCTGTGGAGGATTATAGAAGCGGGAAAGAAAAGGCCCTGGGCTTTTTGATGGGGCAGACCATGAAGGCTATGAAGGGAAAGGCAGACCCCGCAGCCGTAAACCAGCTTCTGCGGGAGCTGCTGAAACCCTGAGACAAAAAATTATTCTTCAAACAGATAATCAATAAAACGAACCGCCGTGTCGAGATGGGTGGTGTTGGCGTATACGCCCACTACCACACCCTCGCCGCGGAAATAATAGCTTTCCTGCAGCGCCGCATTCTCCACATAGATGGCAACGGGAACAGGCTCCTCCATTTCTTCCGGCTTCGTAGGATCGGGGTAATCCGGCTCATAGGTATCGTCCAGATTGTCCTGGGCCTCTTCTATCTGGCGCACCACTGCCATATCTACATAATAGAAATAAGGCTTATAGGCTGTCACCTGTTCCGGGGAGAGAATTTCCCTAAGATCGCAAAATACACTGCTGTTGGCATATTGTCTGATGGAATCACTGTCGGTCACCATTACATCAAGCTCGCCTGCGGCAAGATACACGGCCAGCTTTTGCGTAGAGGTCATGGTCACATCGTCTATAATATCCGAATCAGTGGAAATACGAATAGATGTGTCAAAATAAACGTCATAATCTTCTAAATCAAGGTCCGCATATTCGTAAAAATCCTGATTAAAATCAGCTGCTGTTTCCAATTCTGTGGCATTTAGCATGACCGCATAAAACGCATTTTCTTTGCTGGTGAGCATTTCGTATGCAATGGAACAGATTCCCGCAACGATTAAGACGGCTGCGATCACATGCCACTTATAATAATAGAAAAAATAACTGACTTTCTTTTTAAATCCGGCGTTCTTTAATGCCTCCCGCTCTTCCTTAAATTCATCCATCACTGCCATAAGCGGCACCTGCCTTTCTGCTGCGGCGTAAGCCGCTTACGTCCCTTGTAGTATCTTTCCTTATCATAAGTGCTTGGGGGCGGATTGTCAATGAAGGGCTTCTACTTGAGTTTCCGCAGAATTATCTCCACCAGGCAAATCTGCCGTATCCTGTTATCCACAACTTTCAAAAAATGCC